>JBEVGK010000104.1:0-3473 GCA_040511795.1 Lacisediminihabitans sp.
CCGCGCGCAACATCTAGGCACTGTCCACCCGGACAGTGCCTTTTTTGTTCCCTACCTTCCGCTTTCAGAAGACCAAGGTGCATCGATCAGCCCGCAAGCCGTGCGGGCTTCGTCGAAAGGATGAGAATGCGCACGCTGGTCCTCAACGCGGGCTTCGAGCCCCTCGCCGTGGTGTCGTTCAAGCGAGCCCTGGTGCTCGTCATGAATCAGAAGGCGACGATCGTCGCGGCGGATGCCGAGCATCCGGTCTGGGGGTCGAGCGGGTCCTACGACCGCCCGTCGGTCATCCTGCTCACGCGCTACGTGAAGATCCCGTCGTCGCGGCTGATTCCGGTGTCTCGCCGTGGCGTGCTGCGTCGGGATGCCAGCCGCTGCGGGTACTGCGGAGGCTCGGCCAACACGATCGACCACGTGCTGCCGAGGTCGCGCGGGGGAGCGGACAGCTGGGAGAACCTGGTGGCCTGCTGCCTCAAGTGCAACAACGTGAAGGGCGACCGCACCCCGGGCGAGATGGGCTGGAACCTGCGCTTCCGCCCCCGCGCCCCGCACGGCACCTCGTGGCTGGTGCGCGGGGTAGAGCGTGCGGAGCCGCACTGGGAAGAGTTCCTGGCCCCCGCCGCCTAGCGGTCCCTGAGCTTGTCGAAGGGCGCCGGTTGAGTAGCGCCCGAGCGCCCGCGCGAGGACGCGTATCGAAACCTGCACCCCGCTGGTTGAGTAGGCCGCGACGAAGGAGCAGCCGTATCGAAACCGTTCCTTGCAATTCGTTAGCTACCAGACAATTATCGTTAGGTAGCAAACAATCGCAAGGGAGATCAGATGACTCAATCGCGCATCGCGCTCGTCACAGGAGCAAACCAGGGTGTGGGGTACGAGGTGGCCAAGGCGCTCGTTGCTGACGGTGCCACCGTCTATCTCGGATCCCGCGACTACGACCGTGGAGTGGTCGCGGCGCAGCAGCTGGGTGCCATCCCGATCCAGATCGACATCACCGATACCGCAGCCATCGCTGCCGCAGCCGAGCGGATCAGAAGCGAGCAGGGGCGGCTCGACCTGCTCGTCAACAACGCCGGCATCTCGAACACGCGCCGGGCGTCGGCGTCGGCGGAGCAGCTGGCCGACCCTCGGTTTCTCGAGGAGTATGCGAACGCGGGCAAGGCCAGCCGCGCATCCCTCGATGAGATGCGGGCCGTCTGGGACGTCAACGTCTTCGGCACCCTCGCCGTCTATCAGGCGATGCTGCCCCTGTTGCGCGACGGGGTGGATGCCCGCATCGTCAACGTCTCGAGCGGTCTGGGCTCGCTGACGGCAAACGCCGACCCCCACTCTCCGTATCACTCGATGTTCGGGGTCATCTATCCGGCATCCAAGGCCGCCGAGAACGCCGTCACCCTCGCGATCATGGTCGAACTCGAGGGCACCGATATCAAGGTCAACCTCGTCTCCCCGGGCTTCACCGCGACGAATCTGAACAACTTCACGGGAACCGAGACCGTCGAGGACGGGTCGCGGGAGGTCATCCGTGTCGCCCTTCTCGGGCCGGATGGGCCGTCGGGCACCTTCACCCGGTGGGAAGGCGCACCGATCCCGTGGTGACGGGCCCGTTTGACAGAACGTTTGCGGGCTAGCTAACTGGTCAGGTGAGCAGCGATGAGATCGGGCATGAGGGCGTCGGAGCCTGGGCGAAGAGGTACTACTTCACCTACCGCGAGGCGCTCGAATCCGCCCTGCGGCCGTTCGGGCTCGGATCGACGCAGTGGTACGTGCTGTACCAGCTCGCGAACAGCGGCCCGACGATGCAACGCGACCTCGGTCAGATGCTGCAGCTCGAGCGTGCGACCCTGAGCGTCGTCGTCGCGACCCTCGTGCGCAAGGGCCTGATCGAGCAGGCCCCCGGAGCAGACGATCGACGGCAACGAATGCTCGAACTCACCCCCGCGGGAACGGAGCTCTGGGCGAGGCTGCCCGACCCGATCGCCGAGATCCGCTCCATCGCCTTCGGGCCGACGAGCGATGCCGACGCCGCCATCGCGATTCGAGTGCTTCGGGAGGCGACTCAGCGTCTCATCGAGCATGTGGGTGAGCCTCCCGCGCAATAAGCTCGTCCTCCGCCTGAGCGGAGTGCCGCCCCGACGCACCTCCTCTCCTCCACCCCTGGTCGGGGGCTGAAGTTGTGCACCGATATACCAGTAGCGTCGTGAGACGTGAGCAAATCTGCACTGACGCCCCCAGACGCCGCCAAGAAGTGGTTCCTCAGCCTCGGCCTCCGCATGCGTATCGGGCTGGGAGCGGTCGCATTCCTGGCGCTGATCGGCCTGGCCACTCGGGGCGTGGCGGGACTCCTCGTCATGGTGGCTCTGGTCGCCATCCCGACAGCGGTGTATGTGCTGATCACCGGGCGACCCTCCTGGGCTCGAATCCCGTCCCGCGCGGCGGCGGGTGGTGTCGCAGGTGTGGCGTTGATTGCGATCATCCTCGGCAGTGCGATCGCCGGACCGACGGATGCTTCCACCTCAAGCGCCTCGACCGTGCGGGCCACCCACTCGGCGTCCCCGTCGACCACGCCGTCATCGAGCCCGAGTGCCACCGCACCGACGTTCACGGATGACGACCCGGGCGACCCGACCATCACCGTCGCCGCAGACGGCTCGGCAGCGGTCGCGATCGCCAGTACCGACGGCACGAAGATGACCACCGTCGCACTCCTCGCGACCCTGCCGATCAAGGGTCGTGCGCCGATGACCGGGTACGCCCGCACCGCGCAGTTTGGAGCGGCGTGGCTGGATGTCGACCACAACGGTTGCGATACGCGCAACGACATCCTTGCTCGCGATCTCACCGCGGTCACCACGTCGGGCACCTGTCGTGTGATGACGGGCGAGCTCGCAAGCCCGTATGTCAGCCAGACCATCTCATTCGTGCGCGGCAACACGACGTCTGCGTACGTGCAGATCGACCACGTCGTCTCTCTCGGTGACGCCTGGCAGACCGGCGCGCAGCAGCTGTCGCAGGCGCAACGAGTCTCGCTCGCCAATGACCCGCTCAACCTGCTCGCGGTCGACGCGAAGTCGAATGCGCAGAAGGGCGCTGGCGATGCCGCGACCTGGCTGCCCGCGACGAAGTCCTTCCGCTGCAGCTATGTAACCCGCCAGGTATCGGTGAAAGCCACCTATGGTCTCTGGGTTACCCAGGCGGAGCACGACGCGATCGCCCGCGTACTCGACACGTGTTCGACCACGGAGGCGATGACCTCCACGTTCACCCCCGCGCCCGTCGTAGTCGCGCCGCCGGTCGTAGCCGCGCCCCCTGCGCCTGCCCCGGTTGCCGCAGCGCCGAAACCGGCAGCCCCCGCGCCCGCTCCGGCGCCCGCTCCCGCCCCGGCACCGGCAACTGTAAATCCTGGAGGCTACTGCTCGACCCAGGGTGCGGTCGGAACGGCGAATGGCAAGACGTATACATGTGGTGGCAAGGGCCCG
>JBEVGK010000105.1:0-3207 GCA_040511795.1 Lacisediminihabitans sp.
GGGACTGGTCGAGCACATCACCGACATCGCCGACCGCTACGCCGCCGAGGGCTATCTCGTGCTGGCACCGGACATCCTGAGCGCCATCGGCATCGAGGCCCAGGTGGGCGCAGAGCTGTTCGCGATCAGGAACAGCCCGGACGAGGAGGTACGCACCGCCGGTCAGCCGCGGCTGCGCGAGGCCTTCAGCTCGCTATCCGCCCCCGGCTACGCGGCCTGGGCCGTCAGCGCGCTTCGAAAGGCCGTCGACTTTCTCGAGCAGCAGCCCGGGGTCGACGGTCGCATCGCGGTGACGGGGTTCTGCTTCGGTGGCACATACAGCTTCGCGCTCGTGGCTGCCGATCCGCGGGTTCGCGCGGCGGTGCCGTTCTACGGCACGGCGCCCGCACCCGCCGAGATCGCGCGGATCACCGCGCCGATTCGCGCCTTCTACGGCGAGCACGATGCGGCGCTGATCGACAGGCTCCCCGAGGTGCGGCGTGAGATGGCGGAGGCCGGCGTGGACTTCGAGGCCACGGTGTATGCCGATGCCGGCCACGCGTTCTTCAACGACACCAATCCCTCGACGTACCGCCCCGCCGATGCGGCGGATGCCTGGGCCCGCGCGAACGCGTTCATCACCGCGGTCTTCACCGGGCCAATCTTCACCGGGCCAGTCTTCACCGGGCCAGTCTTCACCGGGCCAGGCGGCGCGCAGTGATCGCGACATGCGGAGTACGGTGCGTGCGGACGGGGTTGGTGCGGCCGGGGTCAGTTCGACGGCACGGTCCGACCACCGCCGCAGCCGGCTCGAGCACCGAGGAGACAGCATGACGATCGCCCGCACTCGCCAGACCCGCCTCCGGCTGCCGTGAGCGGCACCCCGGACGCGGTCGTCGTCGGCGCAGGTCCGAACGGGCTCGCCGCGGCCGTCACCCTCGCGCGTGCCGGACTGTCGGTGCGGCTCTACGAGCGTGAGTCGACGATCGGCGGTGGCGCGCGCACGGAAGAACTCACCCTGCCGGGCTTCCTCCACGACGTGTGCTCTGCCATCCATCCGCTCGGACTCTCCTCGGGCTTCTTCCGCCGCTTCGAACTGACCAAGCGCATGGAGTTCGTGGTTCCCGAGATCTCCTATGCTCAGCCGCTCGATACCCCCGCCTCGGGTGGACGTGCGGCGATCGCCTGGCGTGACCTCGAGCGCACCGTCGCCGGACTCGGCGTCGACGGTACCGCCTGGCGGCGCCTGCTCGGTCCGCTGGTGGCGCGGGCGGATGACGTGGCGCAGTTCGCCGGGTCCCCGATCATCGGGGTGCCGCGCCATCCGATCGCCGCCCTGTTGTTGGGCCTGCGGGTACTCGAGCAGGGCACCATCGACTGGAACACGCGGTTTCGCGAGGAGGCCGCCCCCGCACTGCTGACCGGGGCCTTCGCGCACCCGGTGCAGCCGATGCCGAGCCTCTCCTCGGCGGCCGGTGGTCTCGTGCTGGCGGCGACGGCGCACGCCCGCGGCTGGCCGGTGCCGGTGGGCGGCAGCCGCTCCATCGTGCAGGCGATGGCCGACGACCTGCTGGCGCACGGCGGCGAGATCGTCACCGACACCGAGATCACCTCGATCGGCCAGCTGCCGCCGGCGACCGCTGCCATCTTCGACGTGACGCCCCGGGCTCTCTCCCATATCGTCGGTGATCGACTCCCGCACGGCTACCGTCGCGCGCTCGAGCGGTTCCGCTACGGCAACGGTGTGGCGAAGGTCGACTTCGCCCTCTCGGCACCCGTGCCGTGGCGCGATGAACGACTGGCCGAGGCTGCGACCGTTCACGTGGGCGGTACCCGCGCCGAGATGCAGCGGGCGGAGGCGGATGTCGCGGCGGGTCGTCTGCCGGGAGACCCCTACGTGCTCGTCTCGCAGCCGACCCCCTTCGACCCGAGCCGCGCTCCGGCCGGCAAGCATGTGCTGTGGGCCTATACCCACGTGCCGCGGGATTCGCACGAGGATCGCACGGAGGCGGTCATCCGTCAGATCGAGCGCTTCGCCCCCGGCTTCCGCGACACCATCCTCGCCTCGGCCTCGCGCACCTCGGTGGATGTCGCGGCGCACAACCCGAACTACATCGGCGGTGATATCGCGGCGGGGGAAGTGGACATGCGCCAGCTGATCGTCCGTCCCACCCTCAGCCCGACCCCGTGGCGCACTCCCGCCGCGGGCGTGTACCTCACCGGCGCCTCCACCGCGCCCGGTCCGGGTGTGCACGGGCTGTCGGGCTATTACGCCGCGCGCACCGCGCTCGGCGACGTGTTCGGCATCACCGAGATGCCCTACCTGGGCCTCGACCCGCGAGCGTGAGATGAGTGTGAGATGTCCGTCAACTATCGACTGATCAAGTGCAGCCCCGAGGCCGTGTTCCGGGTGCTGGCCGACGGCTGGCTCTACCCGAGCTGGGTGGTGGGCGCCTCGCGCATCCGGGATGTCGACGAGCACTGGCCGGCCGTCGGTGCGAAGCTTCACCACTCCTTCGGCATCTGGCCGGCCGTGATCGACGACTCCAGCGAGGTCGTCGCCTGGGATTCACCCCATCACGCCGAACTCCGCGCCCGAGGTTGGCCCACCGGGGAGGCGCGGGTTGTGCTCGACGTCAAGCCCCGGCGCGGGCCGGACGGTGAGCGCTGGAGCGTCGTGCGCATCGTCGAGCACGCCGTGCGTGGCCCGGCGACGATCATCCCGACGCCGCTGCTCGATGTTCCGCTGTACATCCGCAACATCGAGACGCTGCGCCGGCTCGCCTACCTCGCGGAGGGCGGCGCCGCCGACTGAGTCGCGCGTCATTCCGTCGTGCAGTGGCCGGACGGCACCTCGGCGCTGAGAGCGGGCGCCTGCGCGGCGACCGGGGCGAGCTCGGCGACCGTGAGGGCGAAGCCGAGATCGGATGTCGTGGACGACTTGGCGAAGACCACTCCCGCGACCTTTCCGGCACTGTCGATCACCGGGCCGCCAGAATTGCCCTGCTGCACGTCGGCGGCGAGGGAGTACACCTCGCGCGGGGTCGGGTTCTCTCCGTAGATATCGGGTACCCGCACGGTGCCGACGCCCTGCACGGCGGCGGGTTTGGAACTGAAGGGGCCACCGAGGGGGTAGCCGTCGAAGACCGCCTTCGCGCCCTGCGGCAGGGTCGTCCCCACGGCCAGCGGGGCGGTCGGCATGCCGCCGGCGGCGATCACGGCCAGGTC
>JBEVGK010000106.1:0-3495 GCA_040511795.1 Lacisediminihabitans sp.
ACCCGAACGAGCAGGACAAGGTGATGCACGCGCAGCTCGAGACCGCGAGCGGCTTCACCCTCATGGCCTCCGACACCCCCAACTCGATGCCGTGGTCGCCGGAGAGCAACATCTCGGTTTCGTTGAGCGGCGGCGCGGACGACGACGCTGAACTGCGCGGCTACTGGGACGGGCTGGTCGACGGTGGAACGATCGCACTGCCGCTCGAACTCGCTCCGTGGGGAGACACCTTCGGCATGGTCATCGACCGGTTCGGCACGCGCTGGATGGTGAACATCATGGGCGCGCAGAGCTGATCCGGGGCGTGGTCGCGCGGGGGTCGCCCCGGCTCAGGCGTCGCTGAGGGCGTCCTCCGGCGCGGGAACGGCGGCCGGCTCGTCCTCGTGGATGTACCTACCACCGGCAGACAGCGACATCACCGCCCCGATGATCGACATGACCGCCGCCGCGATGAAGACGATGACCAGCCCGGCGTGGAACGGGTCGGCGATGAGCTGCGGGAAGAATTGCTTCCCGGTGAGCGCCGTCGCGTTCGCGGGCGACAGCGAGTGGAGAACGCCGCTCGGACCGAGGATCGAGGCGATCGGGTTGTAGCCGAGGAAGGCGGCGAACAGGCTGCCCACCGGGGGAGTGGCCGCCACCTGACCGGCCACCGCGGTGCTCACGCCGTGCGCGGTCAGTCCCGATCGGAGGGCGTGGGGCAGCGTCGAGGCGAGCCCGGCGATCATCAGCGAGAAGAAGATGCCGATCGAGAGCGAGTTTCCCGCGTTCTGGAACGTGCCGGTCATGCCGGATGCCGCCCCGCGTTGATTCGCCGGCACGCTGTTCATGATCGCGGTGCGGTTCGGTGCCGCGAACAGGCCGGAGCCCACGCCGTTGAGGAAGGTGATGAGCGCGAACAGCCAGTATGGGAAGTTCACCGGGATGAGCAGCAGCGCCACGAAGGTGATGGCGACCAGCACCAGGCCGCTGGTGGCGAACGCCCGAGCGCCGAAGCGATCGGAGAGCGACCCGGAGACCGGGCCGGAGACCAGAAAGCCGATGGTCAGCGGAAGCAGGTAGATGCCCGCCCAGAGCGGGGTGCTCTCGTAGGAGTAGCCGTGCAGCGGCAGCCAGATCCCCTGCAGCCAGATGATCAGCATGAACTGCAGGCCGCCGCGGCTGATCGACGCGAGCAGTCCGGCGAAGTTGCCCCAGGCGAAGGCCCGGATGCGGAACAGCCGCATGTTGAACATCGGGTCTTTCGCGCGCAGCTCGTAGAACACGAAGACGATCAGCAGCGCGATGCCACCGATGATGCCGGCCAGCACCCACGGGTTCGCCCAGCCCGTCGAGCTGTCACCGTAGGGCTGAATGCCGTAGGTGATGCCGGTGAGCAGGGCAACGAGACCCACCGCGAAGATGATGTTTCCCGGGATGTCGACCTTGCCGACGGCTTTCGACCCGACCTCGTGCAACGACTTGTACGACCAGATGGTGCCGAGGATGCCGAAGGGCACGCTGATCAGGAAGACGGCGCGCCAGTCGATCGTCGACAGCAGTCCGCCGATGAGCAGCCCGAGGAAGGTGCCCGCGATGGCGGCGACCTGGTTGATGCCCAGCGCGAATCCTCGGCGTTCGACGGGGAACGCATCGGTGAGGATGGCCGTCGAGTTGGCGAACAGCATCGACCCGCCGACGGCCTGCACCACGCGCCATCCGATCAGCCACAGGGCGCCGGGTCCCGCGGTGAACGGGTCGAAGACGAGGGCGATCGCCGACAGCGTGAAGATCACGAAGCCCAGGTTGTAGATGCGCACCCGGCCATACAGGTCTCCCAGGCGGCCGAAGCTGACGACGAGCACGGCGGTGACCAGGATGTATCCGGTCAGCATCCACAGCAGATAGCTGACGTTCCCCGGCTCCAGAGGATTCAGCTTGATGCCGGTGAAGATCGCCGGGAGGGAGATGAGCACGATGGATCCGTTGATCGTCGCCATCAGGATGCCGAGCGTGGTGTTGCTCAGCGCGATCCACTTGTATTTCGGGTGGTCCTTACTGAACATCCCAGAACTGAACATGCCCGAGCGGGTGCGATCGGCGGTGTCTGCCACGAAATCCTCCATCGAAGCCCTCGCCGGTGAGTGCTATTTGATTAGTTGTTGTGTACTAAGTATATGGCGGACGCCCGCGTAGAGTGAGCACGACCACCGGCACGACATTCTCGAGGAGATCCATGTCCGACAGTTCCGACGCCTCTGCGACCGTCTTCGTGCTCTTCGGGGCGACCGGCGATCTCGCCAAACGAATGGTCATCCCGGCCTTCTATCAGCTCGCGCAGCACGGACTGTTGCCGAAGAAGTGGGCGTTGGTCGGCAACGGCCGCGGCGACGTGTCGACGGATGACTTCCGCGCTCATGTGCACGACGTGCTCACCGAGTTCGGCCCGCAACCCGACCACGAGTGGGACGACTTCAGTTCGCATCTCCGGTTCGCCGGCAAGGGATTCAGTGTCGACGATCCCGGTGCGCTGCCCGACGTGCTCGCCGATGTCGCGAAGGAACTCGGCGAGACGCCGCAGCTCATCCACTACCTCGCAGTGCCGCCGGTCGCCTTCATCGGCATCACCCAGGCCCTCGGCGCGCACGACCTGGTGACGGATGCCCGGGTCGTCTACGAGAAGCCCTTCGGCACCAGCCCCGAGAATTTTCGCGAGCTCGACACGGCCGTGCACGCGGTGCTGGACGAGAAGCAGGTCTTCCGCATCGATCATTTTCTCGGCAAGGAGGGATCGCAGAACCTTCATGCGCTCCGTTTCGGCAACGGCCTGTTCGACGGGGTCTGGAGTCGCGAGCACATCCGCGCCGTGCAGATCGATGTGCCGGAGACCCTCGACATCGACGATCGCGCGACCTTCTACGACCAGACCGGTGCGCTCCTCGACATGATCGTGACGCACCTGTTCCAGCTGGCGGCGGAGATCGCCATGGAGCCGCCGCTGTCGATGAAGGCCGACGATCTGCAGGCGGCGCGGGAGACCGTGATCGCGGCCTTCCGCCCGCTCGCCCCGGAGGATGTGGTGCTCGGGCAGTTCGAGGGCTACACCGAGACCGAGGGAGTGGCCCCCGACTCCACGACCGACACCTACACCGCGGCACGGCTGTGGATCGACACGCCACGCTGGCGCGAGGTGCCCTTCCTGCTCCGCACCGGTAAGCAGCTCAAGTCGAACGCGCAGTGCGTGAGCATCATCTTCCGCTCGCCCGCGAGCGGCCCGCTCAGCCACCAGACTTTCGAGACCGGCAACGTGCTCACGATCGATCTCGCCGGGAGCGGGGCGGTCGACCTCCGCATGGTCGTGAAGGAACCGGGTGCCGAGTTCGAGTTGAGCACTGCACAGAGCACCATCATGCTCGCGGACGTCTCGGGGGCCGATCCGCTGCCGCCCTACGTGAAGCTGCTCAACGACGTCATCCTGGGTGACCGCTCGCTGTTCACCCGCCCCGACGGTCTCGC
>JBEVGK010000107.1:0-3137 GCA_040511795.1 Lacisediminihabitans sp.
CCGCCAGCTCGGTCATGCGAGCCCCGTCCGCTCGGCGACCGAGCGGCCGTCGCGGCTGACGACGTCGAGCAGGAAATCCGCCTCGACGTGATGCACCAGGTTCGTGAGCCCCCGCGCTGCCATCGCCGCGTGCACGGCATCGCCCGACATCGGGTAGTCGCCCACCGGATGCCGCCAGTGGCAGAGCAGCACCGTCCCGTCGGGTGCGAGGGCGGCCTCGATCCGATCGAGAAGTACCTCGAGGCCATCGGGTGCGAGGTAGTAGCCCACCTCGCTGAGCACGATCAGGTCGAACGGTCCGCCGGGCAGGGCAGCGCCCGCATCCGCTCGCTCCACGGTGACATGCGGGTGATCGACGAGACGAGCGCGGGCGCGGTCGACCGCCGTCTGCGAGATGTCGATCGAGAGCAGGCTGTCGCAGTGGGGCGCGAGTTCGGCGGTGAGCACGCCGATCGATCCACCGATCTCGAGCGCGCGCGGATAACTCGGTGCGGGCAGCGCGGCAACGGTGAGCGCCCGCTTGCGCTGCTCGTACCAGCGATCGGTGACTCCCCACGGGTCGTCGTGGCGCGCGTACAGGTCGTCGAAGTAGTCCATCGGCAGTGCGTCGGCGGTCACGAAGATCTCCAGGGGTCGGCGGAAGTGCTCGAGGAAGTCGCGGCGCAGCACCGGGTCGGGTCCGGTGGTCTGCGAGACGAAGGCGGCGAGGGCGCGCGGCTTGCGACCGTCGCGGGGAAGGGTGAGCGCGGCGAACCGCTCCCAGGGAATGGCGGGGTCGTCGGGCGTGCCCCAGTGCCACATCCAGATCGGATACTCGATGACCCGGAGCCCGTCTGCGACCTCGGCCACCACCTCGCCGACCACGCGATGATCGCGATGGCCGTCACCCCGCCACGGCGCGACGACGAGGGTTCGTTCGCGCGGCAGGTCCGACAGCAGCCGGCGCAGAGCGACTGCCAGCTCGTCGCGGTGCTCCCGCGTCTGGCCGTCGGCGAAGCCGAGCTCACGGATCGTGGCGCGCGGGGCGAGCGAGCCGACGGCGGCGCGCAGCTCTCGGGAACGCTCTGCCGCCTCGCCGGCGTCGGCGCCATCCGTCACCAGCACGACCTGCACGGCCAGCCCCCGACGGTTCGCCTCGGCCATGAGGCCGCCGGCGCCGAGCGTTTCGTCGTCGGGATGGGCGGCGATGACGACGACCCGCACCACGTCATCGAGGGCCAGGGCGGGCAGGGCGGACAGGCGCGGGTCAGCGCCCCAGATCTCGGCCGCGGTGCCGGCGAAGGCGCTGTCGAAGGTCACCACGGCGGCAGCTCCGACCGCAGCAGGGTCTCGCCCAGTGACGCCTCGTCGCGTTCCGCATGGTGTTGGCGCACGTAGAGCTGCAGGTCCGCGACGCGTTTGGCGTAGGCGGCGTCCAGGGCGAGCGGCGCGGGGCCGAGAGCGCGGCCAGCGCGCACGATGGTCTCGTCGACGGTTCTGGCGACCGTGGCACGCACCCGCTTGGTGAGCAGCCGACCACGCGCACCGGATGCCTCGCCCGCATCCACGAGCGCTGCGGCCTCGGCGAGCGCCCGCCGACCCGACTCGAGCACCTCGTCGATCGCCCCCAGGTGCATGAGCAGAAAGGGCTTCTCCGCGGATGCCGCCGCGAAGACGCTGCGCGCCAGCCCCACCGCACCGCCGTACCAGCAGGCGGCGACCGCGATGCCGCCCCAGGAGAAGCCGGGGCGGTCGAGGTACCAGCCGGGATCGCCGATCGGGGTGGCGGTGACATCGTCGAATCGCACAGGTCCGCTCGGGATCTCGGTGAGACCCCGCGCCTGCCAGGCCCCCTCGTGCACCTCGACACCGTCTCCCCGCAGCGCGACCGCGAACAACGCTCGGCGGTCGTCGTCGAGGGTGGCGGAGATCAGCGCGAGGTCGAGCGACCCGGCCAGCGAGCACCACTGCTTGGTGCCGGTCACGCTCCAGCGGCCTCCGCCGGCGCGCGCGCGGAGGGGCTCACCGCCCTCCGCTGCGTAGACGCCCCAGGTGCCGTCACCGGCCAGCTCGGCGCGCCCGGCCTGTGTCAGGATCGCCGTGGCGTCGAGGTGCGGCTCCATCGCGCGGGCAGCCCCGAGGTCGATGGCGGCGGCGGTCGCGAGCGCCTCCCAGAGCTCACGCGTCTCGCCCGTGCCCGGCACGACATCCACGGTGCGCGCCCAGGCCAGGGCAGAGGCGGCGTCGGTGACCGGGTGGTTCAGCAGTGATGTGACGAGGGCACCCGGATGCTGGGGCCGTTCGCCGAGCAGGCTGACGGGCATCCGCGACCCTTCCACTCCCACCATGGGCCGCACGGTACGCGCCGGGAACAGTTGCCCCAGGGGGTTGACGCGACGGGCAAAAGCCCCGTGGAGGCGCGCCCCCTAGGGTTCAGTATGAGCAAAACCGATTCCGCGTCAGAACTTCTGGTTCTCGGCGTGATGGCCACCTCGCGCAAACCCGATGAGCGCCGCCTGCCCATCCACCCGGCACACCTCGAGCGGATCGACGCTGATCTTCGGGCGAACATGATCCTCGAGCGCGGCTACGGCCTGCGCTTCGGTATCCACGACGCAGAGCTCGAGCCGCTGGTGGGTGCGATGGCCGACCGTGAGGAGATCATCGCCCGCGCGGACGTCGTGCTGCTGCCGAAGCCGCAGGCTTCCGACCTCGATGACCTGCGCGACGGTCAGGTGCTCTGGGGCTGGCCGCACTGCGTGCAGGATCGGGCGATCACCCAGACGGCCATCGACAAGAACCTCACTCTGATCGCCTGGGAGGCCATGAACCACTGGCAGTCCGACGGCGGATTCGGGCTGCACGTGTTCCATAAGAACAACGAGCTGGCCGGGTATTGCTCGGTGCTCCATGCGCTGCAGCTGTGCGGGTCGACCGGAGACTACGGTCGGCGACTCAGCGCCATCGTGATCGGATTCGGGGCGACCGCGCGCGGTGCCGTCACCGCCCTGAATGCCCACGGCATCCACGACGTGCGCGCGCTGACCAACCGCGGGATCGCGGCCGTCGGCTCGCCCATCCCCTCGGTCGACATCATCCAGTTCGAGCACAGCGACGAGGCGCCCTTCGAGAGCACCGTCAACACGGAGGACGGCCCG
>JBEVGK010000108.1:0-8038 GCA_040511795.1 Lacisediminihabitans sp.
CGAGCACGATGGTGTCGACGACGCGAGTCTGCTCGAGTACCTGCGGGCCGCGGATGATGATGCCGAGCTGCGAGCCGCGGCCCGTGCCCACGAGCAGTGCCGTCGGGGTGGCGAGTCCGAGCGCACAGGGGCAGGCGATGATGAGCGTCGCCACACCGGCGGTGAAGGCGGCCTCGAGTGAGCCGTCGATGACGAGCCAGCCGACGAAGGCCAGCAGCGCGAGGCCGATCACCACGGGCACGAAGATCGCCGAGACGCGATCGGCCAGGCGCTGCGCCTCGGCCTTGCCGCTTTGAGCGGCCTCGACCAGCCGACCCATGCGGGCGAGCTCGGTGTCGGTGCCGACGCGGGTGACCTCGACCACGAGCATCCCGCCCGCGTTCACGGTCGCACCCACGACGCGGTCGCCCACCGAAACCTCCACCGGCACCGATTCGCCGGTGAGCATGCTCTGATCGACGGCCGAGCTGCCGTCGACGATCAGTCCGTCCGCGGCGATCTTCTCGCCGGGACGCACCACGATCGTGTCGCCGGGGACGAGGGATGCCGCGGGCACGCCGACCTCGACCCCGTCGCGCAGGAGGGTCGCATCTTTCGCGCCCAACTCGAGCAGCGCGGCGAGGGCTGCCCCGGACTGCTTCTTTGCGCGCGCCTCGATGTAGCGCCCGCCGAGGATGAAGACGGTGACCGCGGCCGCGACCTCGAGGTAGAGGTCATGGCCGTCGCCCATCGTCGCGCCGATCGCACCGGCGCCGCCGAAGACGAGCGCCCAGAGCGACCAGAGGTACGCGGCGAGCACGCCGACGCTGACCAGGGTGTCCATGGTGGCGGTTCCGTGGCGCGCGTTGCGGGCCGCGGCCCGGTGCAGCGGCCAGGCTCCCCAGGCCACCACGGGAGTGGTGAGAGCGAACGCGACCCACTGCCAGCCCGGGAACTGCAGTACCGGGATCATCGAGAGCAGCACGACCGGCAGCGCGAACGACGCCGAGATGATCAGCCGACGACGGAGGGCGCGCGTGCTGTCGACCCGGACATCCGTCGCGCTGGGCGGTGGCGGCAGTTCCGCGCTGTAGCCCGCCGCTTCGACCGAGCCGATGATCGTCGCGACGTCGACGCCCGACGCGCGAACCTGCGCCTTCTCGGTGGCGTAGTTGACCGTCGCGCTCACCCCGTCGAGCCGATTGAGCTTGCGCTCGATGCGCGTGGCGCAGGACGCGCAGGTCATCCCCCCGATGTCGAGCGAGAGGTCGAGCTCGATGGGTCTGTCGGTGGGCGACATGTCAGGAGACGAGGTCGTAGCCGGCCTCGGTGACGGCGGCGCGGACATCCGTTTCAGCGAGCGGGGCAGCGCTGGTGACGGTGACCGTGGATGCGCCCCCCACGGCGAGGTCGACCGTGACACTGTCGACGCCGTCGACGGCGGACAGCTCCTCGGTGACGCTCGAGACGCAGTGCGCGCAGGTCATACCGGTGACGAGGTAGTCGGTGCTGATGCTCATGGGATGTCTCCTTCAGAAACGGTGGATCAGGAACGGACCAGGCGGGCGATGGCGGCAGAGGCCTCGCGGATCTTCTCGTCGGCGACCGGTCCGCCCTCGGCCGCGGCCTCTGCGACGCAGTGGCTGAGGTGATCGTCGAGCAGGGAGAGGGCGACGGTCTCGAGGGCCTTCGTCGCGGCGGAGATCTGGGTGAGCACGTCGATGCAGTAGGTGTCTTCCTCGACCATGCGCTGGATGCCGCGCACCTGCCCCTCCGCGCGTCGCAGTCGCTTCAGGATCTGATCCTTATTGTCGACGTAGCCGATCACGGTGCCACCTCCTATACCCTGCCGGGGTATTCAGTGTACGACGGAATGCGACGTGCGGGGCAGAATCGAAGGATGTCTTCGCTCACCCACCCTGCCGATACCCGTGTCACCTATCCGCTCGGCGAGGTCGCCTCCACCGGTCGCATCGTCCACCTCGAGCCGACGGCCGACGGGCAGACGATCGTGGTGCTGGATGTGACCGCCGCCCACCCGGTCGACTCGGCCTGGCCAGACCAGGGTGCCGACCGCGGCTCGCTGACCGTCGAGGGGCGCACGCTGCCGATCACTGACGCGGTCGTCTGCGCGACCGACGGCTCCGCGTTCTTCGTGGGTTCGGACATCCCGGTCAAGAAAGGCGCGGAGGGCTGGTCGTTCCTCGTCGGCCACGTGGTGCCGACGGATGCCGCGCTGCGGCTCGGCGTGCAACTCACGGTCGCGATCGACCCGGCCTACCGGCAGGCGCTGTCGGCCGGCCACACGGCCTGTCACCTCGCCTCGCTGGCGCTGAACGTGGCGCTCGCGGAGGACTGGACCAAGGAGGTCGCCGCAGACGGTCGCGGTGTCGCGAACTTCGACGGCGAGGCAATCGCCAGTTCGCGCATCGCGGAGTTCGGCTCGACGGACGTGTACCGCCTCGGCAAGTCGCTGAAGAAGCGCGGCTTCGACAAGACCCGCCTGTTGGCGGAGACGGATGTCGTGGCGGCGCGGGTGAACGCCCAGCTGGCCGAGTGGCTTGCCTCCGGAGCCGCGGTGGACATCCGTCGCGAGGGCGACACCCTGACCGCACGCCGCTTCTGGGACTGCGCGCTGCCGGACGGCGCGGCATCCATCGCCTGCGGCGGCACCCACGTGCGGTCTCTGGCCGAGCTGGCGGAAGTCACCGTCACGCTGGAGGCGAGCGAGGACGGCACGGAGCTTGTCATGCAGACGGCGGCAGTTCCCGCCTGACGACGTACCGACCGCTGTGGTGGCCTCGCGGGGGCCGACTCGGGCCCGGTCCCCGCGAGGAGTGTGTCAGAGGGCGCGCAACCCGTCGACGAGCGGGGTCGTCGGACGCCCGATGAGGCGGGAGAGGTCGCCGGACGTCTCGCTCAGCAGGCCGTCCCGGATGTTGCCGTCGAGGGCCACCACGAAGCCGACCGTTCCCTCGTCGAGACCGAATCCGCGCAGGGCATCGGCCTGTGCCTCCGGGCTGAGGTCGCGGTACTCGACCTCCCGGTCCGCGACGGCGGAGATCGCCGCGGCGAGCTCGGTGTAGTCCCAGGCGGTGTCGCCGGAGAGCTCGAAGATGCTGCCCGCGAGGTCGGGGCTGGTCAGAGCGACCGCTGCGGCATCCGCGTAGTCCTTGCGGGATGCGCTGGCGACGAGTCCATCGCCGACGCTACCGATGAAGAAGCCGGTGGCCGTCGCCTGGGCGATCGTGTCGGCGTAGTTCTCGCTGTACCAGTTGTTGCGCAGGATTGTGTACGGCAGACCGGAGGCGAGGATCGCCTCCTCGGTCGCCTTGTGCTCCGGAGCGAGCACGAGCGCGGACGTCGTTGCGTGCGGTGCGCTCGTGTAGACGATGCGAGCGGCGCCGGCGCGCACGGCGGCGTCGATCACGTTCTGGTGCTGGGCGGCGCGCTGGCCGACCTCGGAGCCGGAGACGAGCAGCACCGTGTCGCCCGCGGAGAGCACGGCGTCGATGGTCTCGGGGCGGGAGTAGTCGAGCTCGGCGGTGCGCACGCCGCGAGCGGCGAAGGGCGCAAGCGCGTCGACCCGGCGGCCGGTCGCGACGATCTGCTCGGGGGCGACGCCGCGCTCGAGGAGGGATTCGACGACGAGGCTGCCGAGATGGCCGGATGCGCCGGTGACGATGAGAGACATGGATGGTTCCTTTCGATGGGGACCTCGGTCGGAACCTCGTCATCGCCCCATTACTTCCCGATCTGCAGTACGCACTTTTCGGTAAGCTGGTTACATGTCCGTCAGTATTTCGCCAATCCGGGCCACCGATTCTTCGTATCGCCCCGGCTTCACCGACGGCGTGCTGCCCGCCGCCTGCCCCAGCCGTACTGTGCTCGACCACGTGACGAGCAAGTGGGGAGTGCTGGTGTTGCTCGCGCTCGCCGACGGCACGCATCGCTGGGGCGAGCTGCGTCGTGTTGTCGAGGGCATCAGCGAGAAGATGCTGGCTCAGACGCTGCGCACCCTGGAGAAGGACGGCATCGTGCTGCGCACGGCCTACCCGGAGATCCCGCCACGCGTCGAATACGGTCTCACCGACCGCGGCCGAGCACTCAACGAGCGCCTGCTGCCGCTCATGGGCTGGATCGACGACACCGCGGCCGCCATCGTCGCCCGCTGAGGCAGAACCGCACGGTCACTAGTCGGGCGTGGTCGACGCGACCGGCCGCGACGCATCCAGTTCGCGGATGAGCGTGACCGCGTCGTAGGGGCCGTGATGTCGGCGGCCGCCGATGAAGAAGGTGGGCGTGGAGTGCACGTCCATCAGGTCGGCATCGATCTGGTCGTCGCGCACCCGATTGGCGACGGCGGCCGAGCGCATGTCCCTCTCGAATCGGTCGCAGTCGAGCCCGAGGCTCGCCGCATACGCGAGCAGGTCGTCGAGCTCGAGCGCGTCCTGGTGCGCGAACATGATCGGCGCGTACTCGAAGAAGCTGCCCTGCAACGCCGCCGCCTCGCTGGCGTGGGCCGCCAGCAGGGCGTGCTGGTGCACCGTGGTCAGCGGCAGGTGTCGCCAGATGTACTGCAGATCCTCGCCGAAGTGCGCTCGCACCTCGTCGATGGAGCCGGTGGCACGCAGACAGAACGGGCACTCGAAGTCGCCGTATTCCACCAGCACGAGCGGGGCATCCGTCGGACCTTTGATGTGATCGCGGTCGGGATCGACCGCGCGGGCGAGCACCTGGCTCATCTGCGACGGCGGCTGCAGCCGGTCGGCGATGCGGAAGATCGCCCAGCCGAGCAGCAGCGCGATGAGGGAGGCGGCGAGCACGCCGACCCGTGCCTCGTCTTGCAGACGTCGGTCACTGATGGCGAGGTCGATGATGAACAACGAGATGGTGAACCCGATGCCCGAGAGCGCTGCCCCGCCAGACAGTCGGGCGAAGGTGAGTCCGGGCGCGAGGCTGCCGAGGTGCACTGCCTTCATCACCGCGGTGGAGCCCGCGATGCCGACCAGTTTGCCGATGACCAGGCCGACGATGATGCCCCAGGTGAGCGGTGACCGCACCGCGCCCGCGAGCGTCGCGCCGTCGAGCTTCACTCCGGCGTTGGCCAGCGCGAAGATCGGGAGGATGAGAAAGCTCGTGTACGGCGAGTAGAGCACTCCGAGCCGCTCGTTGACCGACACGGAGCCGAGCAGTCCACGAACCGCCGCTTGGGCGTAGACCGGGTTCGGGGACTGCCGGTAGGCGCGGCTCAGTTCTGCGGCCCGCTCGACATCCATGCGCCGAGGAGAGAAGACCGGGATCAGCAACGCGATCGCCACCCCGCCGAGCGTGGGTTGCACCCCGGAGGCGTAGAGGGCGAGCCAGACCACCACCGACATGACCACGTAGGCCGGCCCCTGGCCGATGCGCAGGTAGCGCAATGCCCAGACCACGACCAGCGCGAGGGCGGCGACGACGAGTGGAACGATGTGCACCTGCTCCGTATAGAACAGTGCGATAACCGCGAGCGCGCCGATGTCGTCGACGACGGCCAGTGCCAGCAGGAAGATGCGCAGGTGGCCGGGCAGTCGCGGCCCGACGATGGCGAGGGCGCCGAGCAGGAAAGCGGTGTCGCTCGAGATCACCACTCCCCAGGCGTGGGCACTGCTGCCGCTGGGATTGATCGCCAGGAAGATGATCGCGGGCACGGCGAGGCCGGCGATGGCGGCGACGACCGGCACGACAGCCCGCGAACGGATGCTCAGCTCGCCGAGCGTGAACTCGCGTTTGACCTCGAGGCCGACGACGAAGAAGAACAGGGTCATGAGACCCTCGTTCACCAGCGAGCGGAAGTCGAGGTCGAGCGCCACACCGCTGATCCGGAGCGAGATGGTGGAATGCCAGAACTCGTCGTAGGAGTGGCCGACGGGCCAATTGGCCCAGATCAGCGCCGCGACGGTAGCGAGGAGGAGGAGGGCGGCAGCGGTCTTCTCGCTATCGCTGAAGCCGCGGCGATGATGCAGCACCGCACGTAGCCGCGGGAACCGGGGCGGACGATCACCCTCGGTCTGCTGAACAGGAGCCGCTGTCGTCATGGAAGGGTCGCTTTCCTCGGGGCTGGAATCGACGTCGAGTACGCCTAATCTAGAGCCGTCGATGATCCGCCGCGGAAATTGCGGCGATCGGTGTACCCGCGCTTGCCGGGCCCGCGGGGGTAGAACGGTTACACTCGCTCCTTGGCCGCCCGCCACCCCGTCCCCACGAAAGCGACCTCACCGTGTCTGATCTCCGGCCCCGCGCTCGCACCACCGCGCTCCCCGTTCTCGCGCGTCACGGGCAGCTGCCGAAGTCCCACGCCGTGGTGACCGTGCTGAAGATCGTGGCCGCCGCACTGGCCGTGGTGCTGGTGAGCGGGGCATCCGTCGCGGCTATCACGCTCGGCCAGCTCCAGGGCAACATCAAGACCGTGCACCTCGTCGGCGAGACCCAGGGCCCGCCGCCCGACCTCGGCGCCTTCGACGGCGGATTCAACGTGCTGATCGTGGGTAGCGACACCCGGGAGGGCCAGGGCGCGCAGTTCGGCAAGGATGACGGCGTGCTCAACGATGTGACCATGCTCGTGCACATCTCCGAAGACCAGACCAACGCCGTCGCGGTGAGCATCCCGCGCGACATGGTGGTGCCGATCCCGTCCTGCCCCCGGTCGGACGGCAAGGGCAGTTACTCGGCGATGTCGGCGATGCCGATCAACAACACGCTCGCCTATGGCGGTCTGCCCTGCACGGTGCTCACCGTCTCGAAGCTGACCGGCCTCGAAATCCCCTTCGCCGCGCTGATCACCTTCCAGGGCGTCATCCAGATGTCGGATGCCGTCGGTGGCGTCCCTGTCTGCGTCAATGGACCGTTGCGCGACCCCTACACCGGCATCGATCTTCCCGCGGCCGGCACCTACACGCTGCAGGGCGCAGATGCCCTCGCCTTCCTGCGCAGCCGGCACGGCGTGGGCGACGGCAGCGACCTCGGACGCATCAGCTCACAGCAGGTCTACCTCTCGTCGCTGGTGCGCACGGTGAAGAGCAACGACACCCTCACCAATTTCAGCAAGCTGTACGGCATCGCCCAGGCCGCAACGCAGAACATGACGCTCTCCGACAACCTCAAGAACCTCAACACGATGGTGTCGATGGCGCTGGTGCTGAAGGGCATCCCGCTCGACCACATCACCTTCGTGCAGTACCCGAGCACCACCGGCGTCGGCGGTGTCTACTCCGGAAAGGTCGCACCGCTGACCGCCCCGGCCACCGCACTGTTCGCGAAGCTCAAGGCCGATCAGCCGTTCACCCTCGACTCCGGCACCGGTCGTGGCTCCGTGACCGACCCGAGCGCCCCCGCTGCCCCGCCGGCTACGCAGCCGTCGACCGGGACATCCACCTCGCCGTCGACGTCGACTCCGCCCGCGGATGTGGCACCGCTGACCGGAGTGCTGGGTCAGACCGCCGCCGAGTACACCTGCTCGAAGGTCAACAACTAGCGGGCTCGCAACCACCCCGTCAGGCGAGAGCCGCCCCAGCATACCCAGTGGCGGGGCGGCCCTCTATCTCAATCAGTGACCCGAAATAACCACTGCTGAGATCTGTTCACCGAGCGATCCCCACTGTGCGGGGACCGACCGGGGGCTCAGGGCAGGGTCGGCGTGCGGCCCGAGGGCACGCAGCGGACGGGAGACTCTCGACGGTGCAGGGATACCGCGGATTCGGGTACGAGAAAGCTGAAGGCCATGGGGATGACTGCCTTGGATGGGGAGCGCACGGGGGGTCAACGGGAACGTTCGGGTTCGTTCCAGTTCTAGCGCTCGGGCCCACTATATGTGTCCGCATTCATCGGCAACAAGGTACTGCCGTGCCCCTCTTAGGGGGTAAACAGGCTCGGCGATGACGATGGGTGAGCAGCCCGGCCGACTATTGCTATGCTGGTACGCGTTGCTTGGAGCTGTCGCATAGTTCGGCCTAGTGCACCACCCTGCTAAGGTGGAGAGGGGTTTAAACTCCTCCGTGGGTTCAAATCCCACCGTCTCCGC
>JBEVGK010000109.1:0-3210 GCA_040511795.1 Lacisediminihabitans sp.
GAGGGCGTTATCGGCAGCGTGGGCGAGAGCATCGCGAGCGCGTCGGTCTAGGCCACGGGCTTCGCGTCCGTCTAGAGCTCGTCCGAGTTCTGCCAGGGCCCCGCGATCACGAGCCCTGGCACTTTGCTGGTGCTGCCAGAGGAGCACCCACAATTTGCCGGTGTTCGCGGGTCACGCGGACGGGTCGAGGACGAGGGCGCCGTCGACGATGCGGGCGGTTTCGGCCCGCACCACCCACTCCGGGCGTAGAGGCGCGTAGACGTGCGGGTAGCGGTCGCTGCGACCCTCCCAGCGCAGTTCTACGCCGGATGCTTCCACCCGCGTCTCGTCGATGGTGAGCAACATCAGCGGGCGCTCCTCTTCCCGGTAGAACCGTTCGACGACGCCGGGCAACTGCTCCGCCGTGGAGGCGTGGACGAAGCCCACATCCGCGAAGAGCTCCTCGCGGCTCGACCGCGGGTACGGGACGCCGTCGAGGGCTGCCGCCCAGTCGGAGGCGGGGGCGAGATGGAAGATCACCGTTCGAGCGTAGCCAGCTCGCGCCCTTCGACAAGCTCAGGGACCGTATTCTGAGGCCGTCGATGCCGCGACTACACGTGCGGCACGAACTCCAGCCAGGCCCGGCGCTTGTCCCCGCGAGGATCCTGTTCGATGCGGTCGACCGAGTCGATGATCAGGGTGTTGCGCTTGCGCGAGGTGTAGGTCGGCCAGGACGGGTCGACCCGCCCGGTGTGCGCGAACCGCAGCCAGTTGGCGCGCATCCGTCGTCCCGTCGCCTGGAAGTCTTTGTAGCCGCCGAGCACGCCGATCGCGCGACCCCGCAGCCCTGAACCCTTGTCGAAGATCGCGAACATCTCGATGCCGTGCGTGGCGTCGAGTCCCATCATGCGGATGAGCCGCGGCGCGAGGTCGAACCGGTAGAAGTGCACCGGCGCGACATCCGCATGCCGCTCGGCCACGCGGATCGAGGGATACCAGAACGAGTAGTCCCCGCCGAAGTCGGCGGCGGGCCGCTTCTCGGGCAGCCCCGGATACAGGGCCTTGAGCCGCTTGCGCGCCTTCTTCTTGGTCTTGGCGAAGATCGCCCGGATGCGCGGCGGGGTTGTCGCGAGAATGTCGAGCCGTCCGCGGAACAGCGATCCCTCGCGGTCGTTCGTGCCGATGATGAGCGGCACCGGATGCGCGTGGCCGTTGTCGATCGCATCGATCGGCCGCTCAGGCAGGAAGTCGCCGTCGATCACCGGACAGAAGCTGATCGTCCCCGGATTGACGTCGGGGGTGAGCAGCTGCATCCGGGTGGCGGCTCGCACCAGGGCGTCGAGCGGCGCCGTATCGAGCAGCGCGGCCGCGTCCTCGTGCGAGGTGCTGTCGGTGCTCGTGTCGTCGACGATCTCGGTCAGGAGCTCGAGAAACTCTCCCGCCCACACCGCGGTGATCTCCTTGCCGTACACCGCGTCGGCGGGCGAGCTCTCGGCGATCGCCCGGGCGAACAGACCCCGGGCGCGCGGCACCGCCAGCAGGGTGGTCACCGCGTTCGCGCCGGCCGACTCCCCGAACAGGGTGACGTTCTCGGGGTCTCCGCCGAAGAAGGCGATGTTGTCGCGCACCCACTCGAGCGCGGCGACCTGGTCACGCAGCCCGAGGTTCGACTCGAAGGTGCGCTCCGGCGTCGAGAAGCTGCTGAAGTCGAGGTACCCGAGCGCGCCGAGGCGGTAGTTGAGGTTGACGAAGATGACGCCGCCCTCGCGCACCAGCACCTCCCCCTGCCGGTCCATCTCCTGCGACGACCCGACGGTGTACGCCCCGCCATGGATCCAGACCATTACGGGAAGCGGTGCTGCGGATGACTCCCCCGGCGCGATCACGTTGATGCTCAGGCAGTCCTCCGACATGGCGACCGTGCGCGAGGCTCCCACGAAAGGTCCCTTGCGATCCTGCACGGACACCGGTCCGAAGTCGGTAGCGTCGCGCACCCCGCTCCAGGGTGCAGGCGGCTGTGGGGAACGGAACCGGAGTGGGCCCACCGGGGCGGCCGCATAGGGGATGCCGCGCCACATCCGCAGTCCTCGGCGCACGACACCGCGCACGGCACCGGCCGTCGTCGTCACGGTCAGTGCGTCGGCATCCTGCCGCAACTCATGCCCTGGCGAGCGTTCCGCGGGCCCCGGTGAGACTGTCGCTGTGCGCGTGGGCATGGTCGCATCCTATGCCGATGCGGTGAACGGCGTAATCCGCCGAATGACGGCCGACGAGCGCCGCGACTATACGTCGATGCGCTCTCGCGACAGTCCCTCGGAGCCGGCGATGATGAAGTCTTTGCGCGGCGCGACGTCGTTGCCCATCAGCAGTTCGAAGACCCGCTCAGCACCCGCGGCATCCGTGATCTGCACTCGGCGCAGGGTGCGATGCTTGCGGTCCATCGTGGTGGTGGCCAGCTGGTCGGCATCCATCTCGCCGAGACCCTTATAGCGCTGGATCGGATCCTGGTAACGCTTGTTCGCCTTCTTCAGGGCCGCGAGCACCCCGGTGAGCTCGGCCTCGGAATAGGTGTAGATGGTCTCGTTGGGCTTGGAACCGGGGTTGATCACGATCACCCGGTGCAGCGGCGGGACGGCGGCGTAGACCCGCCCGTCGCGGATCATGTCGGGCATGTAGCGCATGAACAGGGTGAGCAGCAGCGTGCGGATGTGGGCGCCATCGACGTCCGCGTCGCTCATGATGATGACCTTGCCGTAGCGCGCCGTCGCCAGGTCGAAACTGCGGCCGGAGCCGGCACCGATCACCTGGATGATCGAGGCACACTCGGAGTTCGAGAGCATGTCGGCCACGGAGGCCTTCTGCACGTTGAGGATCTTGCCGCGGATCGGCAGCAGCGCCTGGTACTCGCTGTCGCGCGCCAGCTTGGCCGTTCCGAGGGCGGAGTCGCCCTCGACGATGAACAGCTCGCTGTTGGCGACATCGCTGGAGCGGCAGTCGACCAGCTTTGCGGGCAGCGAGGAGCTCTCCAGCGCGTTCTTGCGGCGCTGGGTCTCCTTGTGCGCGCGGGCCGACACCCGGGACTTCATCTCGGCGACGATCTTGTCGAGCACGAGCGAGGCCTGGGTCTTGTCGTCGCGCTTCGACGATCCGAACCGCTCCGCCATCGCCTTGGCGACGACGGAGGAGACGATGTTCCGCACGGCGGGAGTGCCGAGGATCTCCTTGGTCTGG
>JBEVGK010000110.1:0-5688 GCA_040511795.1 Lacisediminihabitans sp.
TTGGCGGGGGAGCCCTCGATCGTCGACATGATCAACATTGGCGAGGTGGACATCGTGATCAACAACCCGAGCGGTCGAGCAGCGCGCGCCAAACGAAAAGAGAACCGCGCGGCCGCCGTCGCCGCCGACCTGCCCCTGTTCACCCCGATCGCGCAGCTCGGTGCTGCGGTCGCGTCGATCGAGGCGACCGCGAATTGCTTCGACGTGAAGTCGCTTCAGGACTACGCGCTCGAGCGCGCAGAACGGCTGGCGGTGCTCGTTGACTGATTCCACATCGCGGCGGGCGGTCCCTGAGCCTGTCGAAGGGTTCGGCGCGCGGCTGACCAGGGTCTTCGATCGTCGCGGTCAGCTCTGCGTCGGCATCGACCCGCACCCGTACCTGCTCGAGCAGTGGGGTCTTCCCGACAGCGCCGCCGGACTGCGGGAGTTCGGACTGACCGTCGTCGCCGCCGCGGTCGACGGGGATGCGGGAATCGTCAAGCCTCAGGTCGCCTTCTTCGAGCGGCACGGCTCCGCCGGGTTCTCGGCGCTGGAAGACGTGATCGCCGCCGCCCGGCACTCCGGGCTCCTGGTGATCGCCGATGCCAAGCGTGGCGACCTGGGCACCAGTGTCGAAGCGTACGGCCAGGCCTGGCTCACGCCGGGCAGCCCGCTCGAGGCCGATGCCCTCACCATCAGCGCCTACATGGGCGTCGGGTCGATCCAGGCGCCGATGGAGCTCGCGGAGGCGGCCGGTAAGGGCCTGTTCGTGCTCTCGGCCACCTCGAATCCCGAGGCACGCTCAGTGCAGACCGCCAGACTGGGAGGCGGACAGACCGTTGCGTCCAGTATCGTCAGTGACGTGGTGGAGTGGAATCGAGCACACGGCGCTGAGCGCACCCTGGGGTCTGTCGGTGTGGTGCTCGGCGCCACCGTCGATTTCGCCGACTATGCGATCGACCTGGACTCCCTCGCCGGCGTCCCCGCCACCCCCGTGCTCGCCCCGGGATTCGGTCACCAGGGCGCGACCTACGCCGATCTCGGTCGGCTCTACGGCCCCGCCGCCCCCTTCGCCGTGGTGAGCGCATCGCGCAGCATCCTGCAGGCCGGCCCCGACGGCATCGCCGACGCGGTGGCAGCCCAGGCCGCGGAGGTGCTGGCATGCCGCGCGTAGCGCCCCCCGACGTCGATCGCGTCGCCGCCGCCCACGCGGCGGTGGCCGCGCGGCGAGCCCGTGCCGCCGTCAAGCAAGACATCCACGACCGCAAGCGCAGTGCGCTCGAGGTGGCCGAGGCCGCCTGGGTCGGCGAGCCGACCGCGCCCGAGGCGACGCTGCGGGTGCGAGAACTGCTCACCAGCATGCCCGGGCTCGGACCGACGCGAGTGCGCCGGGTGATGGAGCAGCTCGAGATCGCCGAGTCGAAGCGGGTCGGGGGGCTGGGCATCCGTCAGCGCCGTCGACTTCTCGAGTGGTTGGTCGCCCGCGAGCACCGCGGATCGACCCCGGAGCCGGCGCGCCTGGTCGTGCTGGCCGGGCCCACGGCCGTGGGCAAGGGCACGGTCTCCACCTACATCCGCGACAACTATCCCGAGGTACACCTCTCCGTCTCCGCGACCACGCGCAAACCGCGCCCGGGCGAGATCGACGGCGTGCACTACTTCTTCGTCAGCGACGAGGAGTTCGACGAGCTCATCGAGTCCGGCCAGATGCTGGAGACCGCGACGGTGCACAACAGCTTCCGCTACGGCACGCCGCGGCCGCCGATCGACGCGGCGCTGGCCGAGGGCAAGAGCGTGCTGCTGGAGATCGACCTGCAGGGCGCCCGCTCGGTGCGCCGGGCGATGCCGGAGGCCGTGCTGGTCTTCCTGCTGCCGCCGACCTGGGAAGAGCTGGTGCGCCGCCTGATCGGCCGCGGCACCGAGGACTCGGTCGAGCAGGCCCGCCGGTTGGAGACCGCGAAGATCGAGCTGGCCGCTCAGGACGAGTTCGACTACAAGGTGATCAACAGCGAGGTTGGACGGGCGGCCCAAGAGGTCGTCGACCTGCTCTCCTGAGCCGTGACGCGCGCCGGTTCTTGTTTCCGTCGCCGGCGCCATTCAGGAGTCCGTGTGACTGCCGTGGCCGGAGTGACGGATGTGTGCATCATCCGTCTCTGCCGCCCCACCGGTCACGCGACCTCCTGAATAGTGCACGGGACAGCACAGGACAGCGCGTCGGCACGGCTGATGACCGGCGGACTTGCGGGAGGCCGTAGACTTGTCGTTCACCCACAGATTTGAATTATTGGAGTACCACCATGGTTGAACGCGCCAAGGGCATCATCGATCCGCCCATCGACGAGCTGCTGTCGAAGGTCGACTCGAAGTACGCCCTCGTGATCTTCGCCTCCAAGCGGGCCCGCCAGATCAACGACTACTACGCCGACCTGCACGAGGGAAGCCTGTTCGACAACGTCGGACCGCTGGTCGACTCGACCATCGACGACAAGCCGCTCTCCGTCGCGATGCACGAGATCAACGAGGACAAGCTCACCGTCACGGCTCTCGCCGAGCCGGCCGAGTAGCTCTCCTCCACGCCTCACCCGATGAGCGGTTCGGTGCACGTCAGTAGCCTGAACATCGTCGTCGGCATGACGGGCGGCATCGCGGCCTACAAGGCCGTCGGTGTCGTCCGTCTTCTCGTTCTGGCCGGGCACGACGTGCACGTCGTCGCCACGGAGTCGGCGCTGCGGTTCGTGGGGCGCCCGACGCTGGAGGCGATCAGCCGAAACCCGGTGCACACCGACCTCTTCGACGGTGTCGCCGAGGTGCAGCACGTCGCGGTCGGCCAGGCCGCCGACCTGATCGTGATCGCCCCGGCCACCGCGAACAGCATTGCCGGACTCGCCGCCGGACTCGCCGGAGACTTCCTCGGCACCACCGTGCTCGCGAGCCGGGCGCCGGTCGTCATCGCCCCCGCAATGCACACCGAGATGTGGCAGAACCCCGCCACCGTCGCGAATGTCGAGACCCTGCGCGGTCGCGGCGTCACGGTACTCGGGCCCGGAACGGGCCAGCTCACCGGGAGTGACGCCGGACCCGGCCGGATGCTCGAACCGGAAGCGATCGTCGAGGGCGCCCTCGCGGTGCTGCGTCCGCAGGACCTCCTCGGGCGCCGGGTGCTCGTCACCGCCGGCGGCACCCGCGAGCCGCTCGATCCTGTGCGGTATCTCGGCAACCGGTCCAGCGGCAGGCAGGGCATCGCCATCGCGGCGGCCGCCGCCGCGCGCGGCGCCATGGTCACGCTCATCGGGGCCAATCTCGAGCAGCCGGCCCCGGCATCCGTCGACCTGGTCGAGGTCAGCAGCACTCGGGAACTCGCGGATGCCGTGGCCGCGACGGCCGCGGACGCCGACCTGATCATCATGGCCGCCGCGGTCGCCGACTACCGCCCCGCCGCGGTGTCCGAGGGCAAGCTGGCCAAGGCCGATCACGGCGAGAACCTGACCATCGAGCTGGTGCAGAACCCTGACATCCTCGCGGGCCTCGTGCGCGACCGCGTCGGCGATCAGGTGATCGTCGGCTTCGCCGCCGAGACCGCGCCGGATCGTGACGCCCTGCTCGCCCTCGGCGCGCAGAAGCTGGCGCGCAAGGGTTGCGATTTTCTCGTCCTCAACAGGGTGGGCTGGAGCGAGGGTTTCGCCACGGAGAGCAACACGATCATCGTGCTCGACAGCGCCGGAGCTATAGTGATGGAGGCCTCCGGCAGCAAGACCGCGGTGGCCGATCGTCTGTTGGATTCGCTCGTCTGAGCGCCCGGCGGCAGCCTCCACGACTTTATTCAGGGGCTACCCATGAGCACTGCACCTTTTCGACTCGTCACCTCGGAGTCGGTGACCGAGGGTCACCCCGACAAGATCTGCGACCAGATCTCCGACAGCATCCTGGATGCCCTGCTCGAGGTCGACCCGAACAGTCGCGTCGCGGTGGAGACGCTGGTCACCACCGGGCTCGTGCACGTCGCCGGCGAGGTCACCACCACCGGGTATGTGGACATCCCCACCATCGTGCGCGACCGCATCTGGAACATCGGCTACAACTCCTCCGACGTCTGGTTCGACGGCCGCTCCTGCGGCGTGAGCGTCTCCATCGGAGGCCAGTCTCCCGACATCGCCCAGGGTGTCGACGACGCCTTCGAGGCCCGCGAGCAGGCCAGCATCGATGAGCTCGACCGTCAGGGTGCCGGTGACCAGGGCATCATGTTCGGGTACGCCACCACCGAGACCCCGGAGTACATGCCGGTGCCGATCTGGCTCGCCCACCGCATGGCAGAGCGACTCGCCGAGGTGCGCAAGACCGGCCTGGTCGACTACCTGCGACCCGACGGCAAGACCCAGGTGACGGTCGGCTACGAGGGAATCGTTCCGCGCAGCATCGACACCATCGTGCTCTCCACCCAGCACTCGCCCCGGGTGAGCACCGAGCAGCTCCGCGCCGAGATGGAGGAGCTGGTCATCCGCCCCGTGCTCGACCGAGTGGACCTGGAGAGCGTCGACCCGCGGGTGCTCATCAATCCCACCGGGCGGTTCGAGATCGGTGGTCCGCAGGGCGACGCCGGGCTCACCGGTCGCAAGATCATCGTCGACACGTACGGCGGCGCAAGCCGTCACGGCGGGGGTGCCTTCAGCGGCAAGGACCCGTCGAAGGTCGACCGCTCCGCCGCCTATGCCATGCGCTGGGTCGCGAAGAACGCCGTCGCGGCCGGCCTCGCCGACCGGCTCGAGGTGCAGGTCGCCTACGCGATCGGCACCGCGTCGCCCGTCGGTCTGTACGTCGAGACCTTCGGCACCGGTCACGTCTCGGAGGAGAGCATCATCGGCGCGATCCGCGAGGTGTTCGACCTGCGCCCGGCCGCGATCATCCGTGACCTCGACCTGCTGCGTCCGATCTACGCGAAGACCTCCACCTACGGCCACTTCGGTCGGGAGCTGCCCGAATTCACCTGGGAGCGTCTCGATCGCGTCGACGCGCTGCGCAGCGTCGCCGGGCTCTGATCCCAGCGTCAGCGTGAGCGACCTGTCCGCGCACGACGGCTCGCACCGTCAGACCGTCGCACGGGTGCTGATCGACTCGCCGCTGCCGCAGCTCGACCGCCTGTTCGACTACCGCATCCCGCCCTCGCTCGTCGCCGACGCGGTGCCCGGGGTGCGGGTGCGAGTGCCGCTGCGTTCGGCCGGTCGCATCGCCGATGGCTTTCTGGTCGAGGTGGCCGAGGTCGGCGACTACTCCGGAACGCTCAGCGATCTCGATGCCGTGGTCTCGCCGGTGCGCGTGCTGACCCCCGAGGTGTGGGCGCTCGCGCGCAAGGTCGCCGATCGGGCGGCCGGCAGCGCGAGTGATGTCGTGCGCCTCGCCGTCCCGAAGCGGCAGGTGCGGGTGGAGAAGAACTGGCTCGGGCGGGAGGCGCCGCCGGCGCCGGCGGCGATCGAACCCCGCGACCTCGACGCCTACGACACAGGGCACTTCGACGCCGTCATCGCGGCGGGCGGCCGGCTGGCGATGGATGCGCTGCCGCTGGTGCGCGAGATCCGCAGCGGCGCGGCGCCCGGTGCCTGGGTGGGGCACTGGGCGACGACGCTCGCGGCGGCCGCGACGCGCGCGCTCGGCACGGGCTCGGTCATCCTCGCCGTTCCCGACTATCGCGACCAGGATCAGCTCCTCGCGGCGCTG
>JBEVGK010000111.1:0-4232 GCA_040511795.1 Lacisediminihabitans sp.
AACACCGAGGTCAAGCCAGAACCTGACGATTTCGAACAGCGCGTCGTGCACGGCCGGGTTGTCGAAGTTGAGGTCTGGCTGGTGCGAGAAGAAGCGGTGGAAGAAGAACTGTCGACGCTCGGAGTCGAAGGACCAGTTCGAGTCCTCGGTGTCGACGAAGATGATGCGGATGTTCGGGTACTTCTCGTCGTCGTCGTTCCAGACGTAGAAATCGCCGTACGGCCCGTCCGGATCGCTGCGCGACTGCTGGAACCACTCGTGCTGGTCGGAGGTGTGGTTGAGCGGGAAGTCGATAACGATGCGCATGTTGCGCTCGTGCGCCTTCGTGACGAGGTCTTTGAACTCGTCGAGGGTGCCGAACTCGGGCAGGATGCTGCGGAAGTCGGAGACGTCGTAGCCACCGTCTCGCAGCGGCGACTGGTAGAACGGCGGCAGCCAGAGCGCGTCGATGCCGAGCCACTGCAGGTAGTCGAGCTTGGAGAGCAGACCCTGCAGATCGCCCGACCCGTCGCCGTTGCTGTCGACGAACGAGCGCACCATGACCTCGTAGAACACCGACCTCTTGTACCACCGCGGATCAAGGGTGAGGCCCGGCAGTTGGATCGGTGCGGTAAAGCTCACGGTGCTCCTCTCCAGAGCGTTTCTCACGGTCGATGTGCGACACATGACAGTCGTGTTACGAGTCTATGCGCGGGCTCCAAACGGCACCGCGACCGGCCCGAACAATCCATAGACTGACGAATGATGGCCATCGAATCCCCTTACGAAGCACTGCTCGCGGCGATGCCGATCGAGCGCCACGAGATCGAGATCCTGGGATCAACCACCCGGTACTGGATCTACGGCGACCCGGCGGCGACCACGACGATCGTCGTCGCGCACGGCTACCGGGGCGAGCACCACGGCCTGGAACCGGTGATCGCTCAGCTTCCGGGCATCCGCTGGATCGGTCCCGACCTCCCCGGGTTCGGCGAGTCGACACCGCTCACCGAGGTGGCACACGACATCCCCGGCTACGCGGCGTGGCTCGAGCAATTCATGCGTGCCCTCGGCCTGAGCGAGTCGGCCATCCTGCTCGGGCACTCCTTCGGCTCGATCATCTCCTCGCGGGCCCTCGCCGACGGCCTCGCGCCGCGCGGTCTCATCCTGGTGAACCCCATCGCGATCTCCGGCCTCGACGGCCCGAATCGTCTCGCCACGGCCGTGACCGTGAAGTTCTACCGCCTCGCCGGTCGTCTGCCGGAGCGCATCGGCACCTGGATGCTGCGGCACTGGATCGTCACCCAGTTCGTGAGCAGCGCGATGGTGAAGACGACGGACAAGAACCTGCGCCGCTGGATCCACCGCGAGCACCACACCTTCTTCGGTCGTTTCGCTACCAGGGACGTCGTGGTCGAGGCCTTCGAGGCCTCTATCAGCACCCACGTCGGCGAGGTGGCGGAGCGCATCACCGTTCCCACGCTGCTGGTCGCCGCGGAGCTCGACGAGATCACACCGATCGACGCCGTGCGCGGGCTGCAGAAGAAGCTTCCGGATGCCCGGCTCACCGTTCTTCCCGGTGTCGGCCATCTCATCCACTACGAAGTCCCGGTTCCCGCCGCCGCCGCGATCGCCGACTTCGTCGCCGAGCTCGACGGCACCACCCACGTCAGCAGCACCTCTGAAGGAGACCCGCTCCCGTGAAAGTGATCTTCGACTGCCGGTTCGTCCGCTTTCCCCGCCACGACGGAATCAGCCGCTACACGGCCGGGCTGGTCGGAGCGTTCTCGAAGCTGCATCCCGTGACCATGCTCATCCACGACGAGCGGCAGCTGACCATGCTGCCCGATCTGCCGTGGATCAAATCCCGCCCTGGACACAGCCTGCTCGAGCCCTTCATCCCGATGCTGACACTGAACCGCGAGCACCCCGACATCGTCTTCTGCCCCATGCAGACCATCGGCTCGACCGGGCGCAAGGGATACAAGATGGTGCTCACCGTGCACGACATGGTGTTCTACCGCAACCGCACCCCGCCGAAGGAATTCACCCCGATCGTGCGGTTGGTCTGGTTTCTGTACCACATCACCTACTGGCCCCAGCGCTGGACCCTGAACCGCGCGGAGGCCGTGGTGACCGGCTCGTACAACTGCGAGCGGGAGATGGTCGAGGCGCGCCTGACGAAGCGACCGCTGACCGTCATCCGACCCGGCATCGACGACTCCGGTCTGCCGCCGCGGGACTACCCGGAGGCGATCGTGGATGAGTCGGGCGAGCCGCGCAAGCAACTCGTCTACATGGGAACCTTCCAGCCGAACAAGAACGTCGAGACCCTCGCCGCGGCGATGCATCACCTGCCCGGGTACACGCTGCGCCTGCTCAGCCGCATCTCCGAGGAGGCGCGGGAGCGCATCGCCGCGCTCGGGCCCGAGGGGTCGATCGTGTTCGAGAACGGCGTGACCGACGAACGCTACGCCGAGGTGCTCGCCCAGGCCACGGCCATGGTGTCGGCCTGTCGCGACGAAGGGTTCGGTATCCCGCTGATCGAGGGGCAGAACGCAGGCACCCCCGTGGTGCTCAGCGACATCCCGCTGTTCCACGAGGTCGGCGGCGATGCGGCGGTGTTCTTCGACCAGGAGGACCCGCGGGCCTTCGCCGAGGCGGTGCGGGCGATGGACGTGCCCGAACTATGGGTCGAGCAGAGCGCTCGCGCCCGAGCTCACGCCGCGGAGTTCAGCTGGGACGAGTCCGCCAGGCGGATGTTCGACCTGGTGACCGACCTTGCCGCGGACGCCGCCCCGAAGCGTGCGGAGAAGGGCCTGCGGCGGCGGTCCAAGATCCGGGTCTAGCGCTCCGCAGCGTTCGTCTCGGCGCTGTCCTTCTCGGTACGGTCCTTCTCGGCAGGGTGTTTTTCAGCGGCGTTCTGCTCGGCGATGTCGCCCGACGCGGCGGCGGCCAGGTCCGGGTCCACGGACTCCGCCTCGATCGGATCGTCGAAGGCGATCAGCGTCGGCGTGCCGTCCGTCAGCTCGAAGCTGTGGATCGAGCCGTTGGAGATCGGGACGCCGCTGTGCAGCAGGGAACCGGGCGCCACCGCGTTCATTACAGAGCGGATGAGGCCACCGTGCGCCACCACGACGATGTTCGCTCCCGGGTGGCGTTCGCCGAGCGCCACGAGGGCTGCTACGGCACGGGTCGCGACATCCGTTCGCCGCTCGCGCCCGGGTACAGGGGTGTCACCGGGGAAGCGGCGCTGCAGCTCGCTGTCGGTGAGGCCTTCGGCGTCGCCGTATGCCCGCTCGACGAGCTCGGGGATGATCTCGATCCCGGGGGGCCCGAAGCTGCCGAGCCCGATGTCGGCGCCGATGATCTCGGCGGTCTCGTAGGCGCGGGAGAGCGGGCTCGACGCCAGTACGTCCCAGTGTCGCCGGGAGAGCAGGCGTCCGGCGCGCGCCGCCTGCTCGCGACCGGCGTCGTTGAGCGGGATGTCGGTGCTGCCCTGGATGCGGCGCTGCAGGTTCCAGTCGGTCTGTCCGTGGCGGACGAGGTAGAGCAGGGTCACGTGATGGAGCTTTCCGGATCGGCGGGAGGGGCCCGCCTCACGCTCAGGAAGCGAGGCGCTCGGCCAGCTCCGCGAGAGTTCCCGACGTGCCCGCGTTCAGCTTAACGGTGGCACGGGAGTCGCCCTTGGTCTCGCCGCGGTTGATCACGACCACGGGCATCCGTTGCTTCGTCGCCTGGTCGAGCAGGCGGATGCCGGAGTTCACCACCAGGGAGGAGCCGGCGATGATCAGCGCGCCGGCCGAGCGCACCAGGGCGGTGGCCTCGACGAACTTCTCGGTCGGGATGAACTCCCCGAAGAAGACGATGTCCGGTTTCAGGATGCCGCCGCACACGGTGCAGACCGGCGTCACGAAGTTGTCGATCTGGGTGAAGGCGACGTCGCCGTCGGGTCCGAGCTCGAAGGAATCCGGCTCGTCGAGCCACGGGTTCGCATCGGCGATGCGCTGGGCGATGTCGGCCCGGGCGAAGGTCTGGCCGCAGGTGAGGCAGCGCACGCGGTCCATGGTGCCGTGCAGGTCGACCACCCGCTGCGAGCCGGCCCGCAGGTGCAGGCCGTCGACGTTCTGCGTGATCACACCGCTGGCGAGTCCGCGGGCTTCGAGGTCGGCGAGGGCGCGATGCCCGCCGTTGGGCTCTGCGGCGGCGAATGCCCGCCAGCCGAGGTGGCTGCCCACCCAGTACCGGCGCCG
>JBEVGK010000112.1:0-3450 GCA_040511795.1 Lacisediminihabitans sp.
GAGTGCTGCCGTTGCAATCGCGAGCGAGAACCCAATCGCAGCCGCGACGAGAATGCTGGTGATGTCGCGGGTCACGTCATTGCCCGCATTCCGCAACTCGCCATGGATCTGGGCGAGGGTGGACCCGGGCACCGCCGCGAGCGGATCGAAGACGAGCGCCTGGACTGCCATCAGGCTCGCATACGCGGAGACGGCGCCGATGCCAGCCAGACCCACCAGCAAGCGTCTGTTCATTCTGCGACGATAGTTCAAATATCGACGGCTGCACAGCGCGGGATTTCGATACGCGGACGCCGTAGACGGCATGCGCTACTCAATCAGCGTTACTCGGGCCGGACCGGCGACGCCCACCAGAGCGTCGTGTCGCCGTAGTCCTTGCGGCGGTCGAGCTCGAGCCCGGCGGGCCAGGCCGGCTCGGGGGATCGCGAGCTTCGCTCCACCAGCACCACGGCATCCGGAGCGAGACGCGGAACCAGTAGTTCGAGATTGTGCTTGAGTTCGATCTCGCCCAGGTCGTACGGCGGGTCGAGCATGACGACATCCCACTCGGCCAGATTCGAGGTCAGGAACGACTGCACCGGCTGGCTGCTCACGTCGATGGTGAGGCCCGAGCCTTTCGGCGCCTGGCGCAGCACCAGCGCGGCGTTCTTGCGGCAGGACTGCGTGGCGGGCAGGCTGCGCTCCACGAGCAGAACCTTCGCGGCACCGCGGCTCGCCGCCTCCAGCCCGAGCGCACCGGAGCCCGCATAGAGGTCGAGCACCCGGGCTCCGTCGAGCACCCCGCGGGCGTCGAGCGCGGAGAAGATCGCCTCGCGCACCCGGTCACTGGTGGGGCGAGTTCCCTGTCCGGGAGTCACGAGGGTGATCGAGCCGGCAAAACCGGAGATTATGCGTGTCATCGTCTCCACGCTAGCGGGCGTGAGGATTGCGTGTGGGAGCGACGGATGTTCACCCCGCAGGTCTACCGTGGCGACATGGCACCAGACTTCCGCAAGCCCTTTCGCGTGCTCACCCCGCGGCTGAAGCGGCCGAACGTCGAGCATCCCCACGAGCCGGTGCACGAAGAGCACCGTTCGAGCCTCATCACGAGCGCGATCTACCGCGAGGGAAAGCGCATCGCCAACCCCAAGAATCTTGCCGACACCTACTCCGCACTGGACGCGGCACCGGATGCCATGGCCTGGATCGGCCTGTACCGCCCGACGCCGGAGGAGATCACCTCCCTCGCGCGCCAGTTCGGGCTGCACGAACTCGCGGTGGAGGATGCGATCGTCGCGCACCAGCGTCCCAAGATCGAGCGCTACGGCGACACCCTGTTCGTGGTGCTGCGCGCCGCCCGCTACCTGGAGGCGGAGGAGGAGGTCGAGTTCGGCGAACTCCACGTCTTCATCGGACCGAACTTCGTGATCACCGTTCGTCACAGCGAATCGCCCGATCTCGGCATCGTGCGCCGCCGGCTCGAAGCCACTCCCGAGCTGCTCGCTCGCGGCACCGAGGCCGTGCTGTACGCGATCCTGGATGCCGTGGTCGACGGCTACGCACCGGTGGTCGCCGGTCTCGCCAACGACATCGATGAGATCGAGACGCAGGTCTTCGACGGTGACCCGAAGGTCTCGCGGCGCATCTACGAGCTGTCGCGCGAGGTGATCGACTTCGAGCGGGCGGCGCGCCCCCTGGTCGACATCCTGACCACTCTCAGCAAGGGATTCGAGAAGTACAAGATCGAGGTCGACCTGCAGCAGTACCTGCGCGACGTCGCCGACCACGTGGCGAGCGTCACCGACCGGGTGGAGGAGTTCCGCATCCTGCTGCGCGACATCCTCACGGTCAACGGCACCCTCGTTGCGCAGCGCCAGAACGAGGACATGCAACGGGTGACCGAGGCGAGCAACCGGCAGGCGATCGAGACCCGCAAGATCTCCGCCTGGGCCGCGATCCTGTTCGCGCCCTCGATCATCTCGGGCATCTACGGAATGAACTTCCGCATCATGCCCGAGCTCGACTGGCGGTTCGGCTACCCGGTCGCGATCGGCCTGATGCTTGGCGTCGCGGTCACCCTGTACGCGATCTTCAAGGGCAAGAAGTGGCTGTGACGGGCGGGACGGTGGTCGCGGGTAGCCTCTAGGGGTGGACTCCCCGCTCGACGCCAAGCTCAGCGTGTCCGTCGGTCCGCGCACCGCGACCGCGCTGCAGAAGGGGCTCGGGCTCGCCACCGTGGGCGACCTGCTCAGCCACTATCCGCGCCGCTACGCCCTGCGCGGCGAGCTCACCGCCCTCGCCCAGCTCTCCATCGACGAGAGTGTCACCATCGTGGCCGAGGTCGTTGACGTGCGCGAGCGCACCATGCAGGCCAAGCGGGGCTCGATTCTCGAGGTGACGATCAGCGACGGCACCGACGTGCTCACGCTCACCTTCTTCAACCAGGCGTGGCGCAAAAACGAGCTGCGGGTCGGTTCGCGCGGCATCTTCGCCGGCAAGGTCAACGAGTACCGCGGCACGCCGCAGCTCGCACACCCTGACTACGAACTGTTCCCCGCCGACACGGATGACGGCGACACCTCCGCCGCCGATGAGCGTGCTCGCCAGTGGGCAGAGTTGCCGATCCCGATCTACGCCGCCACCTCCACGATCGCCTCCTGGCAGATCGCCGCTGCGGTCGGCGTTGTGCTCGACGGGCTTCCGCCGCTGCCCGACCCGGTTCCGTTCGAGGTGCGGACGGCACGCAAGCTGATGTCGTACTCACGGGCGCTGGAGCTGATCCACCGCCCGCAGAAGGAGATCGACTGGCGCGCGGCACAGAAATCCCTCCGCTTCCAGGAGGCGTTCGTGCTGCAGGCCGCGCTGCTCGAGCAGCGCGCGCTACTGCGGCAGCAGACATCCGTCGCCCGCATTCCGAAGCCGGGCGGCTATCTCGAACGCTTCGATGCGCAGCTGCCGTTCACCCGCACCGGCGACCAGATCACGGTCGGCGAGGAGATCGCGGATGACCTCGCCTCGACCTCCCCGATGAACCGGCTCGAGCAGGGCGAGGTCGGATCCGGAAAGACCCACGTGGCGCTGCGGGCGATGCTCGCGGTGGCAGACTCCGGCGGTCAGTCGGCACTGCTCGCGCCCACCGAGGTGCTCGCCGGCCAGCACCTGCGCTCCATCGTGAAGACGCTCGGCCCCGACCTCGCCGCGCAACTGCGCCCGACGCTCATCACCGGCCAGCTGCCCACCGCCGACCGCAAGAGGGCGCTGCTGGCGGCGGTGACCGGGCAGGCGCAGATCGTGGTGGGCACCCATGCGCTGATGAGCGACACGGTCGGGTTCTACGACCTCGGGCTCGTCGTCGTCGACGAGCAGCACCGCTTCGGCGTCGAGCAGCGCGAGGCGCTGCGGCAGAAGGGCGTAGCGGCGCCGCACATGCTCGTGCTCACCGCGACGCCGATCCCGCGGACCGTCGCCATG
>JBEVGK010000113.1:0-3600 GCA_040511795.1 Lacisediminihabitans sp.
GTCGCGCCGTGTTCCTGCGCGAGGCGGGCGAGGGTCGCCGTGACCTGCGAATAGTCGATAATGCCGGTGTTCTCCACCCGCAGCGCGCCGACCGTCGCCACGTTCGGCTCGTATTCGCGAGCCTCTTCGGCGGTGATCACACGCGCATCCGCACCGTTGGCCAGCGCCCGCTCGTGCAGCACCTCGAGGCGCGGCAGCTCGTCCGCGCTCGCCGCGACGATGAGCTTGCCGCAGACGTCGTGGGCGATCCCGTGCTCCCGCGCGAAGGCGACCATCGAGCGGTTGCCGGCGCTGCACAGGGTCGCCTTGAGCGATCCGGGCTTGTAGTACGGCCCGGCGTGGATCACCCCGGAGTTGTGCCCCGTCTGGTGTGCCGCCCAGTGGGCTTCCTTCTCGAGCACCGTCGTGTCGATGCCGCTGCGGGCGAGCTTCTCGGCGACGGCGAGGCCGACGATGCCGCCTCCGATGACGGTGGCGCTGCGAACGGTCACGGGTCTCCTGGTGATCGGGTGTGACTCGATGCTACGGCGTGTGGCGCGCGACCCGCAGGTCGACCCGGAAGACACCGGATGTCGACCAGAGCAGCGGCGTGCCCTCGGCCCGGTAGTGCTCCAGGGCCTGCTGCTCGTGACCCGTGGCCGGATGCCCGCTCGCCTTCACGACGCGCCACCAGGGAACGGAGCTGCCGTAGTAGGCCATCGTCTGCCCCACGGCACGGGCGGCCCGGGATCCGAGCGCGGCAGCGACATCCCCGTAGCTCATGACACGACCGGGCGGGATGGTCTCCACTACCGCGAGCACGGAGGAGACGAAGTCGTCGGCGACCAATTACAGCTCGAGCGCGCCGATGTTCTCGCCGTACGGGGTTTCACCGACGACGACGAAGCCGGTGTGCAGGAAGAACTCCTCCGGGCCGTCTTCTCCCGGTTCCCAGAGCGCGGTGAGCCGGCTGAAGCCGCGCGCGCGGGCCTCGTCTGCCAGCGCCCAGACGGCGAACCGCCCGATTCCGGAACCCTGCGCGTTGCCGGCGACGGTCACGCGCCAGATGCAGCTGCGGAACTCCTCCTGTGGGCTGTCCGGGTCGAAGTTGCCGCGGATGAAGCCGACCACGTCATCGCCGTCGAGTACCACCCGCGGCCAGGTGGTAGCCGGGTTGATGTAGGCATCGGCGAGGGCATACGAGGGTGGGGTCACGAACTGTTCCTGGCCCGGCAGGAGCGTGAGATTGTTGGCCGCGACGATCGTCTTCGCTGACAGTTCTTCCAGTCGCAGTTCGCCCATGGGGACAGGCTAGTCGAGCGACTGCCCCCGCGATAGCGGAGTTCCCGGCAAGGGGAGAAGTATCTTGACGTCGAGATACTTCGGTGCAGCGGCTAAGCTATCCGAGGTGGGCAAACAGCCCTGAACTCAAGGAGAACCGCGTGGGCAAGATCAAGGTAGAAGGCACGGTCGTCGAGCTCGACGGCGACGAGATGACTCGCATCATCTGGCAGAAGATCAAGGACACCCTGATCCACCCCTATCTCGACATCAACCTCGACTACTACGACCTGGGCATTGAGAACCGCGACGCGACCGACGACCAGGTCACGATCGATGCTGCCCACGCCATCCAGAAGTACGGCGTCGGCGTCAAGTGCGCCACCATCACGCCCGACGAGGCCCGCGTCGAGGAGTTCGGCCTGAAGAAGATGTGGAAGTCGCCGAACGGCACCATCCGCAACATCCTCGGCGGTGTCATCTTCCGTGAGCCGATCATCATCTCGAACATCCCGCGCCTGGTGCCCGGCTGGAACAAGCCGATCATCATCGGCCGCCACGCCTTCGGCGACCAGTACCGCGCCACCGATTTCCGCTTCGAGGGCAAGGGCTCGCTCACCGTCGAGTTCACCCCGGAAGACGGCTCCGAGCCGCTCAAGTTCGAGGTCTACCAGTCCCCGGGCAGCGGTGTCGCCCAGGTGCAGTACAACCTCGACGACTCGATCCGTGACTTCGCCCGGTCGAGCCTGCAGTACGGACTCACCCGCAACTACCCGGTGTACCTGTCCACCAAGAACACCATCCTCAAGGCCTACGACGGTCGCTTCAAGGACATCTTCGAGGAGATCTTCGAGACCGAGTTCAAGGAGCAGTTCGAGGCCGCCGGCCTCACCTACGAGCACCGCCTGATCGACGACATGGTCGCCTCGGCGATGAAGTGGGAGGGCGGCTACGTCTGGGCGTGCAAGAACTACGACGGCGACGTGCAGTCCGACACCGTCGCGCAGGGCTTCGGCTCGCTAGGCCTCATGACCTCGGTGCTGTCCGTCCCGGACGGCTCGGTCGTCGAGGCCGAGGCCGCGCACGGCACGGTGACCCGGCACTACCGCATGCACCAGCAGGGCAAGCCCACGTCGACCAACCCGATCGCCTCGATCTACGCGTGGACCCGTGGACTGTCGCACCGCGCCAAGCTCGACAACAACCCCGAGCTCGCGACCTTCGCCGAGACCCTCGAGGATGTCGTGGTCAAGTCTGTCGAAGACGGCCACATGACCAAGGACCTCGCCCTGCTCGTCGGTCCGGACCAGAAGTGGGAGACCACGGAGGAGTTCCTCGACACGCTCGACAAGAACCTCGCCGCCCGCCTGGCCTGATCATTAGCCGAAACGGTGCCGCCCCTGCGCACGGGGGCGGCGCCGTTTTGCGTTTCAGGAACTGTGGCTGACACCATCGAACTATGGCCCTCCCTCCAACCGAAACCCGCCTCGAGGCCTCCCTGGGCCTGGACGAGATGACCACGCTCGAGCTGCTCACCCTGATGAACGAGCAGGACCGGGTGGCGGTGGAGGCGGTGGCCGCGGTGCTTCCACAGCTGGCCGAGCTCGTGGAGGTCGCGGCCGGCGCGGTGCGGGCGGGCGGAAGCATCCATTATTTCGGTGCGGGCACCTCGGGCCGGCTCGGCGTGCTCGACGCGGCCGAGCTGCTGCCCACCTACAACCTGCCCGACCACATCGTCGTCGGGCACATCGCGGGCGGCGAGCGAGCTCTCGTGCACGCCGTGGAGAACTCCGAGGACTCTGCGGTCGACGGCGCGCAGGCCGCGGCAGCCCTCGGACCGGACGATGTCGCGATCGGCCTGGCGGCATCCGGCAACACCCCCTACGTCGGCGGCGCGCTCGAGACGGCTCGCGCGCAGGGCGCTGCGACGGCGCTGATCTCCTGCAACCCGCACGCGGTGCTGGCGCCGCTCGCCGACCTGAACATCGTGCTGCGCACCGGGGCCGAGGTGGTCACCGGTTCCACTCGGCTGAAGGCCGGCAGCGCGCAGAAGCTGGCGATCAACGGATTCTCCACCGCGCTCATGGTCGCGCTCGGCCGCACCTGGTCGAACCTGATGGTCTCGGTGGTCGCCACGAACGACAAGCTGCGGGATCGCAGCATCCGCATCTTCCGCGAGGCGACCGAACGGTTGGGTGATCCAGTCGAGGATGCTGCCGCTCGCGCATCCCTCGCCGCGGCCGACGGCGACCTCAGGGTGGCCATCGTCGCCCAGGTCGGCGGCGTCGACGCACGCCGCGCCCGCGCCGTGCTGGAATCGACGGGCTTCTCGGTGCGCGA
>JBEVGK010000114.1:0-4074 GCA_040511795.1 Lacisediminihabitans sp.
CGTGGGTAGCGTCGCCGCGCTAACAGGTACCAGGCGAAGCAGATGAGCACGGCGAGCAACCCGGCGACTGCTATCGACCGGGTCGCTGTGTGATAGAGCACCAACCTAACGAAGACGTCGGAGCCTCCCAGCACGCCCCCGACCCAGATGGTGAGGGCGACGGCCGCGAGCACAGACGCGACCGCGATCCACCCGACGAGGCGCCAGGATGCCCGCAGCCGCGTCGGCGGGAGCGCGCGCACCGGCGCCTTCCGTACCCACACCGCGCCCCACACCGCCAGTACCAGGAGCCCGAGCGCACTGCTGCCGTACTGCGCCCAGCGATAGCCGGTGAACGGCCCGAACTGAGCGCGCAGCGGCGCGATCCGGAGCACCGCCCACCCGTCGGGGTGGGTGAAGGCGTCCCAGACCAGGTGACTGGCGATCCCGATGATCAGTGACGCCAGCACGAGCAGAGCCGCGAGCGCGAGCCGCGACGCGGTCCGCGGCCATGGCCCCGGCAGTACGAATCGTCGACGCAGCCAGGCCGGCGCGAAGTCGAGCAGTGGTGCGCGGAAGACGAGCACCCAGAACAGCAGGCTCACTATTCCCATCGGCACATCGACCAGGGGCACTCCGAGCAGGGAGTGGCTCAATTCACGCTCCACCGGCAGCGGCACGAAGTAGGGCAGGTCGGGCACCATGCTGCCGATCGCGAGCGAGGCGGGGAGGAGCGGCGTGCGCACGAAGGGCAGGATCGCCGCGATGTGACTCGGGGTGAACGGCATCCGTTCACTGTATTGAACGGATGCCGTCGCGCTCGCACCTCCCCCGGCAGGTTCGTGCTGGCGTGCGTTATTCAGGAGGTCGTGTGGCGCGTGATTCAGGAGTGACGGATGGTGGGAACATCCGTCACTCGGTGCGCACTAGTGTCACGACCTCCTGAATATTGCGAGGAGAGCGCGTCAGGCGTGCACGTGCGCCTCACGCACGGCGCGGGTGGCCGTGATCACGTTGGTCAGGGACTCGACCGTCTCGTCGTAGCCCCGGGTCTTCAGACCGCAGTCGGGGTTCACCCAGATCTGGCGCTCGGGGATGGACCCGAGAGCAATCTCGATGAGCTGAGTCACCTCATCGACGGAGGGAACGCGCGGCGAGTGGATGTCGTAGACGCCCGGGCCGATGCCGCGACCGAAGCCCGAGGTCTGGATGTCAGGCACGACCTCCATCTTCGAGCGCGCGGCCTCGATCGAGGTGACGTCCGCATCGAGCTTGTCGATCGCGTCGATGACGACGCCGAACTCCGAATAGCAGAGGTGGGTGTGAATCTGCGTGGCCTCGCCGACGCCGGCGGTCGCCAGTCGGAACGAGCCGACCGACCAGTCGAGGTAGTCGGCCTGATCCTTCTTCTTCAGCGGCAGGAGTTCGCGCAGCGCCGGCTCGTCCACCTGGATGATGCCGATGCCCGCGGACTCCAGGTCGACGATCTCGTCCCGGAGCGCGAGCGCCACCTGGTTCGCGGTGTCGCGCAGCGGCTGGTCGTCGCGGACGAACGACCAGGCGAGGATGGTGACCGGGCCGGTGAGCATGCCCTTGACGGGCTTGGAGGTCAGGGTCTGCGTGTACGTGGACCACTCGACCGTGATCGGCGACGGGCGCGAGACATCACCCCAGAGGATCGACGGGCGCGTACAGCGGCTGCCGTAGGACTGCACCCAGCCGTTCTGCGTCACCGCGAAACCATCGAGGTTCTCGGCGAAGTACTGCACCATGTCGTTGCGCTCCGGCTCGCCGTGCACGATGACATCGATGCCGATCTGCTCCTGCAGCTCCACGACGGAACGGATCTCGGCGCGCATCGCCTCGACGTACTCCTCCTCGCTGATTCGTCCGGCGGTGAAGGCGGCACGGGACTTACGGATGTCGCCGGTCTGCGGAAAGGACCCGATGGTCGTCGTCGGCAGGAAGGGAAGGCCGAGGGCGGCATCCTGTGCGGCAAGGCGGGCGGCGTAGTCGCCGCGGGTGAAGTCCTCCGGCGTCAGGGCGGCGGCACGCTCCCGTACCGCGCCGTCGTGAACTCCGACCGCGCCATGACGGTCATCGAGGGCAGCGGATGCCGCATCCAGCTGGGACTGGATCGCGGCCTTGCCGTCCAGCAGGCCGGTGGCGAGGGTGGCGACCTGTTCGACCTTCTGGTCGGCGAAGGCGAGCCAGCTCTTCAGCTGGTCGGCGAGCAGCGGCTCGTCGTTCACGTCATGCGGCACGTGGAACAGCGAGGTCGAGGTCGTGACCGCGACCGACGGCGACAGCTCGAGCAGCGACTCGAGCTTCGCGAAGGCACCCGCCAGGTCGCCCCGCCAGATGTTGTGACCGTCGACCACGCCACCGACGAGGGTCTTCGTGGTGCTGAATCCCTCCGGCAGCGACCCGCGCACCAGGTCGAGGTGAATCGCCTCGATGGCGGTCGCATCGAGTACGGGCAGTGCGTCGTCGAGGCTGTTGTACGGGGCAGCGACGAAGATCTGCGGGCGGATCGGCACAGCGCTGAGCAGGTCGTATGCCTGCTTCGTTGCGGCGAGCACCTGTGCGCGCGGCACGTCGATGCTCTCGCTGACCAGGCCCGGCTCATCGAGCTGTACCCAATCGGCGCCGACCGCGGCGAGGCCGGCGAGCAGCTCCGCGTAGACGGGCAGCAGGTCGTCGAGTCGGTCGAGCGGCTGGTACCCCTCGGGCGCACCCTCGCTCGGCTTGCTGAGGAGCAGAAGGGTCACCGGCCCGACGATGACCGGGCGGGTGGTGTATCCGGCGGCCGTCGCCTCGGCGACCTGGCGCAGCAGGCGGTCGGAGGCGAGGTGGAAGTCGGTCTCCGGACCGATCTCCGGCACCAGGTAGTGGTAGTTCGAGTCGAACCACTTGGTCATCTCGGCCGGGGTGTTCTGTCCGGCGCCGCGGGCGATGGTGAAGTATCCGGCGAGGTCGATGGTGCCGTCCGCGGCGACGAGGTCGGCGAAGCGGGTGGGGATCGCGCCCACGGTGACCGCTGCATCCAGCACCTGGTCGTAGAAGGAGAAGGCCTCGGGGATCGACGAGTCGTCTGCTCCCAGCCCGAGGCTCCCCCGGCGCTCGCGCGCCGCCGCGCGCCGCTGCGCGGCGGTCGCCTCGAGCTCGTCCACGGTGATCCTGCCGGCCCAGAACGACTCGACGGCCTTCTTGAGCTCGCGTCGGGGGCCGATGCGGGGGTAGCCGAGGATGCTGCCGGTGGGGAAGGCGGGCGCGCTCATACTGTTGTTTCCTTTGCGATGGGGGCGGTCAGATTCAGGTCTTCCAGCACCGAGATCACGGCCTGATGCTGGTTGAAGGTATAGAGGTGCAGGCCGGGGGCACCGCCGCCGAGCACCGACGAGGAGAGCTCGATCGCATGCTCGACGCCGATCTCGAACTGCTCCTCGGCCGAGTCGGTGGAATGCAGGCGACGGGAGAGCTCGGCGGGGCGGCGCTCGCCCGTGAGCTCGAGGATGCGCTCGAGCCGAGCCGGAGTGGTCGCCGGCATGATGCCCGGCAGGATCGGAATGGTGACGCCCGCCGACTGCGCGTCCGCCACGAAGCTCAGGTAGTCGTCGGCGTGGAAGAACAGCTGAGTGATCGCCATCGTCGCACCCGAGACCTGCTGGGCGAGCAGGGTGTCGATGTCCTGATCGCTGCGCGTGGAGCGCGGGTGGCCGTTGGGAAAGGCGGCGACGGCGACGCGCACCTTCTCGCGCCGCTCCGGAAGGCGCCCGCCCCCGCCGAGGGAGGTGAGGGTGGCGTACTGCGCGCGCTCGGTCTGCACGCGGTGGATGAGCTGCACCAGTTCGGATGCGCTCCCCAGGTCGCCGAGGAACGAATCGCCCTCGACGGCACCCTTCGGCGGGTCGCCACGGAGCGCGAGGAAGCTGGTGATGCCGGCATCCAGGAACTGCCGCACGAGCCGATTCGCCTCGAAGTGCGAGGAGCCGACACAGGTGAGGTGCGCGAGCGGATGCACCCGCGTCTCCTCGCGGAGGTAGCGCAGCACGTCGAGCGAGCTCTGACGGGAGGATCCGTTCGCCCCATAGG
>JBEVGK010000115.1:0-3152 GCA_040511795.1 Lacisediminihabitans sp.
AGCAGCCAGGCCCTGGTGCAGGGCGCGTGGTGGTGGTTCGTGCCCGCTGGGCTCTGCATCGCGGCGGTGGGCACATCCCTCACGCTGATCAACTTCGGCATCGACGAGTTCGTCAACCCCCGTCTGCGCAACACGGCCGCGAGCGCGGGCATCCTGCGCAAGAAGAAGATCCGTGCCCGCATCGGCTTCACCCCGATCTATCGCGGCGACACCCCGACCCCGGTGCGCCGAGCCGCCACCGTGACCAGGAAGGACCAGCCATGACCACCCTGCTCACCCCGACCTCCCCGCCGACCTCGTTCGTCACCCCGAACGGCCGTCAGCCGGTGCTCGAGATCAAGAACCTCTCGGTCGACTACGGCTACGACGACAACGCCGTGCACGCGCTGCGCGATGTCAGCCTCACGCTGCACGCGGGCGAGGTGCTGGGGCTGGCGGGGGAGAGCGGATGCGGCAAGTCCACGCTCGCCTACGCGGCGACCCGGCTGCTGCCCCCGCCCGGGGTGATCACCGGCGGCGAGGTGATCTTCACCAGCTCCCGTGACGGTCACGGCGGTGACCTGCTGACGATGACGGATGCCGAGCTCCGCGCGCAGCGCTGGCGCGACACGGCGATCGTCTTCCAGGGGGCGATGAACTCGCTCAACCCGGTCTATACGATCGGCCGTCAGCTGATGGACGGCATCGCGGCGCACGATACCCGGCGGGGCAAGGCGGGCCAGAAGAAGCGGGCTCTCGAACTGCTCGACATGGTCGGCATCGCCAAAGACCGCCTCGGCAGCTACCCGCACCAGCTCAGCGGTGGGATGCGTCAGCGGGTGATGATCGCGATGGCGCTCGCCCTCGAGCCCGAGGTCGTGATCATGGACGAGCCCACGACCGCCCTCGACGTGGTCATGCAGCGCCAGATCGTCGAACAGATCATGGAGCTGAAGAACGAGCTCGGCTTCTCGGTGATCTTCATCACCCACGACGTGTCGCTGCTGCTCGAACTCGCCGACCGCATCGCGATCATGTACGCGGGGAACATCGTCGAGGATGCGACGGCCCAGGAGGTGTACCGCACCCCGCGGCATCCGTACACCGCGGGGTTGCTGCACTCCTTCCCGCCGCTCCACGGCCCGCGCCGTGAGTTGGGCGGCATCCCGGGCTCCCCGCCCGATCTGATGCACCTGCCCACGGGCTGTAACTTCAATCCGCGCTGCCAGTACGCCTTCGACGCATGCACCACGATCGACCCGGTGCTCGGGCCCACCGTCTACGGCGCTGAGGAGCCGCACCGCTCGGTGGCATGCTTGCTGCACGACCGCGACGTGCACCCAGGGCCTGTGCCGATCGAACTGGGCATGCGCCCCACTGCGGAGCCGACCACCATCACACACGAAGCCACCATCACGAAAGAAGCACTGTGAGCGACCTGAACCGCGCCGAATCCACGCATCCCGTCACCCTGTTCACCGGTCAGTGGGCCGACCTGACGCTCGAGCAGGTGGCGGAGCTCGCCAGTGGCTGGGGCTATGACGGGCTGGAGATCGCGGCATCCGGTGAGCATCTGGATGTCTGGCGCGCGGCCGAGGACGACGCCTATCTGCAGGGGCGGCTCGACATCCTCGACCGACACGGGCTGAAGGTCTACGCGATCTCCAACCACCTCAAGGGGCAGGCCGTCTGCGACGACCCGATCGACTTCCGTCACCAGGCGATCGTCGGCCCGCGGGTATGGGGCGACGGTGAGGCGGAGGGCGTGCGGCAGCGCGCGGCAGAGGAGCTGAACCTTACAGCGAAGGTCGCCCGCCGCCTCGGCGTCGACACCGTCGTCGGCTTTACCGGCTCGAAGATCTGGCAGTTCGTCGCCATGTTCCCGCCGGTGCCGACCGCGGTGATCGACGGCGGCTACGAGGACTTCGCGAACCGCTGGAACCCCATCCTCGACGTCTTCGACGGCGAGGGCGTGCGATTCGCCCACGAGGTGCACCCGAGCGAGATCGCCTACGACTACTGGTCGACGGTACGCGCCCTCGAGGCGATCGACCACCGCGAGGCATTCGGTCTCAACTGGGACCCGAGTCACATGATGTGGCAGAACATCGACCCGGTCGCGTTCATCGGCGACTTCGCCGACAGGATCTACCACGTCGACTGCAAGGACACCCGGCTGCGCCCGCACAACGGCCGCTACGGCGTGCTCGGCTCGCACCTGCCGTGGGGCGACCCGCGTCGCGGCTGGGACTTCGTCTCGACCGGGCACGGCGACGTGCCCTGGGAGGACTCGTTCCGGGCCCTCCGGTCGATCGGCTACGAGGGACCCATCTCGGTGGAGTGGGAGGACGCGGGGATGGACCGGTTGCACGGCGCGGCCGAGGCTGTCGGTTTCGTGCGGTCACTGCTCTGGAAGACGCCCACGGCATCCTTCGACGCGGCATTCAGCAATCAGGGCTAGCGGCTGACGCTTTACCGGCGGGCGTCTCGCATCAGGTGCAGCACCTGGTCGGCGAGGCGCACCAGCTGGTAGATCTCGTTCTCGTCCCGGTCGATCCAGCGGCACTCCGGCTCGCTGGAGATCGGCACGAAGTCGTCGTGTTGCTCCCAGACCAGCAGCGTGCGCTCGGCGCCGAGCACGTATTGCTGCCACCAGATCTGACGGAGATAGGAGCGGGGGATCGACTTCCAGCGCGAGCTGGTGGTCTTGATCTCGGCGAGTTCCAGATGACCGGATGTGCGCAGCGCGAGCCCGTCGGGGGTGGCGAGGTGTTCGGTCTCCCCGGCCGCGTGGAACAGCGCGTCGCTCGACACGATGCCGTGATGGCGCTCCACCCAGCGGGCGATCTCCGGCTCGCGGGCGCGCCCGTGGTCCGTGTAGGCGTTGCCGCCGAATCCATAGCCGAAGAGTTTGTCGTTGGCCACGGCACGAACGGATGCGGGCCCCGATAGGCGGGCGACATCCGTTGCCGTGACGCCGCGGCTTCGTGCCTTGAGCCAGGCCAGGCGGTCGGCGGAGCGGGCGACGATGCGGTCGCGGTGATCCGGCGCAGGCTCGTCCCAGAGGTCGAGGGTGGGCTGGATCACGGTCACCCGTCCATTGTCTCCCGCGTCGTGCGCATCCGCCGACGCAACCCGCTGGAGCCCGCCTCACACGCTGAGTTGCATGTTCG
>JBEVGK010000116.1:0-3726 GCA_040511795.1 Lacisediminihabitans sp.
GCTCCTGGCCGTCGACGTGGGCGATGCTGACCGTCCAGCGCCAGCCGGGGTAACCGGCCAACAGGGTCTCGAAGTAGACCGTGATAACGCCGTCGCCCTCGTCGGTCGAGCCTGCGGGCTCGCCGATCGACTGGGCGCTGGTGATCTCCAGCAGCGCGCGGCGGGCGACGGTGATGTCGACCTCGGTGGCGCCTCGAGGCTCGACCGCCTCGACAGCGACGTCGGGCGGCGTCGGGTCTTCAGTGCGTGAAGAGTCGGGCGACTCAGGCATCGAGTTCATCGGCGACCTTGCGCAGCACGGCGGCAACGGTCTTGCCGTGCTTGCTGTCGGGGTAGCGCCCACGGCGGAGATTGCCACCGATGCCGTCGAGCAGCTTGACCAGGTCCTCGACGATGATGGCCATGTCATCCGCCGGCTTGCGGCTCATCTTCTGCAGGCTCGGCGGAGCCTCGAGAACGCGCACGGACAGTGCCTGCGCGCCGCGCTTGCCGTCGGCGATGCCGAACTCGAGCTTCGTGCCGGCCTTGACGGTGGCACCCGCGGGGAGGGCGTTGGCGTGCAGGAAGACCTCTTGACCGTCATCAGAACTGATGAAGCCGAAGCCCTTCTCCTCGTCGTAAAATTTGACCTTGCCGGTTGGCATGGCGTTACCTCTTTCGCTCGGTGCTCTCGTCAAGCCTACGGGCACCCCGCTGCTCTAGTCTTGTGCCTGTGGCAAATGACACCCCAGTGACTGTTCATCGTAACGAACGCGCGCTCGCCTACATGATCGCGTCGATCGTCGCACTGTCGATCATCGCGATCATCGTCGTCATCGTGGCGTCGGGGGTCTTCCACGTCTCGGATCTCTGGGCGCCGATCGTGCTCTTCCCCGCCATCGCCCTGCCCATCGGCTTCGTGCTCATAGTCGTGCTGCTCATCGTCAGCACCCGCCGCCGGTCGAAAGAGGCGCGCGAGGCCGAGGCAGCCGCCGCGCGGAGTAATACTAAGAAGAAGAAGTAGCGCCATCCCGGTGACGACGCCGGGCCACACAGCGGCCGCAGCACGGGGTCGAAAAAGGGGACGATGAGCACCACGCACGCTCTCGCCACGCAATCGCTCTCGGTCGTGCTGCGCAGTCTGAGCGACCCCGAGCTCATCTCCACCATCCGCGCTCGCGAGCTCGTCATCCACGGCAGCGGGTCGAACGCTATCCGCGACTTCTTCGACCTGGCCGAGGCCTTCCTGCAGCCGGACGCCATCCAGCAGACCCTCACCCGGCTCGACCGTGTGACCCTCACGGTGCTGTCGGCGATCGCCATGGGTGCCTCTACTGCACCGGATGTCGCAGCTCGCGTCAGCTCCGTCGGCGGCGCTCCACTGCCCGCGTCGACCGTGCTCGAGATTGCGGCCGAGGCCCGCGCCCTGCTGCTCATGGCACCGCCGGTGGCGGACTCGGACAGCCTCACCCTCTACGAACCGGTCGCCGCACAGCTGCGGGCCTGGCCGAGCTTCGGCCTGCCCGACCTGCAGCAGCTCGCCACCGCTCCCGCGCCGGCCGCGCTCGAACCGGTGCCCGATGTCGACCAGCGCATCATCGACCGCCTCGCCGCCGAGCGTGCCTTCACCGCTACCTCCGCCGTCACCGAGCTGCTGGCCGAGGTCGAGCGCGACCCGGCCCGCGAGCTCGCCAAGGGCGGCGTCGCGCTGCCCGACACCAAGCGGCTCGCCAGCGCCATGTCGATGGACCTCGACTCGGTCGCCACCTTCGTCGAGGTCGCGGAGCGCGCCGAGCTGCTCGCCCGCGAGTCCGGCTACACGATGATCACCGAGCTCGGGCGATCGTGGTTGTTGCGGCCGACGAGGGAACGCTGGGGCGTGCTGGCCGCGGCCTGGTATGAGCGGCTGCCCGCGGACATCCGTCGCCTGCTCGGCGAGCGCACCCACGCGCTCTGGGGTCAGGGGCTGCGCGGCTACATCGACTGGCTCTACCCGGCCGGCGGCGACTGGATGGATCAGCGCATCGCCACCGGAACCCGCGACGCAGAACTGCTCGGCATCACCGCCAACCAGGCGCCGAGCACGCCCGGCGGGCTGCTGCTCTCCGAGGGCACAGAGCCCGCGGTCGCGGCGATGGGCGCGCTGCTGCCGCCCGAGGTGGCGCAGGTGTACCTGCAGCACGACCTCTCCGTCGTCGCGCCCGGGCCGCTCACCCCCGAGGTGGATGCCCGGCTGCGCGCCATGGCCGACGTGGAGAGCCGCGCGCTCGCCTCCACCTACCGCGTCAGTACCTCCAGCGTGAACCGGGCGATGGCCGCGGGTGAGAGCGAGGAGTCGATGCTCGACTTCCTGCGCTCGGTCTCGCTCACCGGCATCCCGCAGCCGCTCGCGTACCTGCTGCACGAGGCCGCGACGCGGTACGGGCAGGTGCGGGTCGGCGCCCTCACCGCCTCGGAGACGGATGCCCGAACCTACGTCTCCTCGGATTCCTCCTCCGGCGGCGACGAGCACATGCTCGGCACCATCGCCGTCGACCAGAACCTGTCTGCGCTGGGCTTCCACCGCTCGGAGGGGCGACTGCTGAGCCGCTTCCCGCTGGACGTGGTGTTCTGGTCGCTGAGCGATGCGCGGTACCCGGTCGCGGCCGAGGACGCGTCCGGGGCGATCCTGTCGCTGCGTCGGCAGCGCACCGCGCGGCCGGTCAGCACGGACACGACCGACCCGCTGGATGCCCTCATAGAACGGCTGCGCATCGGCGGCGCCGCCGAGCCGCAGGAGGAAGGCCAGGCCTGGCTGCTGCGCCAGCTCGACATCGCGATCAAGTCGAAGGTCGAGCTGACGGTGACCGTGCGGATGCCGGATGCGTCGGCGACCTCCTACGTGCTCGAGCCGACCAGCGTGTCGAGCGGGCGAGTGCGGTTTCGCGACCGCAAGTCGGCGATCGAGCGCACCCTGCCGTTGTCGAGCATCGCGTCGCTCGGGCCCGCAACGTAGGTCTCGATACGGCTGCTCCGTCGTCGCGGCCTACTCGACCAACGAATCCGCCGGTCGAGTAGCGCGCGAGGAACGGGCACATGTATCGAGACCCATCCCGCGCCAGGTCGGGCACTACTCGACCAACCTGCCGCTGCCAGGTCTAGGCTTGGCCGGATGACCGGCGTTCCCGAAACCGCCCCCCTGCCCAGCACCGCCGCGCCCATCGGCGGCCCGCTGATCGTGCAGAGCGACCGCACCGTGCTGCTCGAGGTGGCGCATCCGCAGGCCGAAGACGCGCGCCACGACCTCGCCGTCTTCGCCGAGCTGGAGCGGGCGCCCGAGCACATCCACACCTACCACATCACGCGGCTCGGCCTCTGGAACGCCCGCGCCGCCGGCCACACCGCCGAGAACATGCTCGAGACGCTGGAGAAGTACAGCAAGTTCCCCGTGCCGCAGTCGGTGAGCATCGACATCGCCGAGACGGTCGGTCGCTACGGCCGCCTGGTGATCGAGCGCAACGACGAGGGTGAGCTGGTGCTGCGGTCGACCGATGAGCCCGTGCTCACCGAGATCTCGCACGCCAAGCGCATCGCGCCGCTCCTGTTCGTTCCCGAAGACCTGCGCGGGCTCGGCAAGCTGCCCGACCGCTACGAGATCCAGGCCTGGGCACGCGGTCAGGTGAAGCAGGAGTTGGTCAAGCTGGGCTGGCCTGCGGAGGACCTCGCGGGATATACGCCCGGCACGCCGCATCCGATCTCCCTCGACAA
>JBEVGK010000117.1:0-3241 GCA_040511795.1 Lacisediminihabitans sp.
CGTCCGAGTGCAGGTACCGTACCCGCACCCCGTGCTCGCCGAGGAAGTCGGTGAGCTCTTCGGCCATGCGCTTGGTGAGCGTCGTGACCAGCACGCGTTCATCGCGGTCGACCCTGAGCCGGATCTGCTCGAGGAGGTCGTCGATCTGGCCCTTGCTGGGCTTGACCACGATCTGCGGGTCGATGAGCCCGGTCGGGCGGATGATCTGCTCGACGACCGAGTCGGTGATGCCCATCTCGTACTTGCCGGGCGTCGCCGAGAGGTACACCTTCTGGCCGACGCGGTTGAGGAACTCCTCCCAGCGAAGCGGGCGGTTGTCGAGGGCGCTGGGCAGCCGGAAGCCGTGGTCGACCAGGGTGCGCTTGCGCGAGGCATCCCCCTCGCACATCGCACCGATCTGCGGGATCGTGACGTGCGACTCGTCGATGACGACGAGGAAGTCGTCGGGGAAGTAGTCGATGAGGCAGTGCGGCGCCTCACCGGGCTGCCGACCGTCGATGTGGCGGGAGTAGTTCTCGATGCCGCTGCAGAACCCGATCTGCTCCATCATCTCGATGTCGAAGGTGGTGCGCATGCGCAGTCGCTGCGCCTCGAGGAGCTTTCCCTCGCGCTCGAGCTGGGCGAGCCGTACCTCGAGCTCCTCCTTGATCGTGACGATCGCCTTCTGCATGCTCTCCTGGCCGGCCACGTAGTGCGAGCCCGGGAACACCGAGACGGCGTCGAGCTTCTTCACCACGTCACCGGTGAGCGGATGGAGGCTGTACAGCCCCTCGATCTCGTCACCGAACATCTCGATCCGGATCGCGAGCTCCTCGTACATCGGGATGATCTCGATCGTGTCGCCGCGCACCCGGAAGTTGCCGCGCGAGAAGTCGACGTCGTTGCGCTGGTACTGCATCGACACGAACTTGCGGATCAGCGCCTCGCGATCGATGCGCATCCCCACCTGGAGGGCCAGCATCGCGTCGAGGTACTCCTCGGACGAGCCGAGGCCGTAGATGCACGACACGGTCGACACCACGACCACATCGCGCCGACTGAGCAGCGAGTTGGTGGTCGAGTGCCGCAGCCGCTCGACCTCCTCGTTGATCGAGGAGTCCTTCTCGATGAAGGTATCGGTCTGCGGAACGTAGGCCTCGGGCTGGTAGTAGTCGTAATAGGAGACGAAATACTCGACCGCGTTGTTCGGCAGCAGTTCGCGGAATTCGTTGGCGAGCTGCGCGGCGAGGGTCTTGTTGTGCGCGAGCACCAGGGTCGGGCGCTGCACCTGTTCGATGAGCCAGGCCGTGGTCGCCGACTTGCCGGTTCCGGTGGCGCCGAGCAGCACGACATCCGTCTCCCCCGCGTTGATGCGGGCCGTGAGTTCGGCGATCGCCTGGGGCTGATCGCCACTCGGGACGTACTCGCTGATGACCTCGAACGGGCGCACGGATCTGGTCGGTTCCATGCTCATCAGCTTAGGCAGCACCCCTGACACTCGGCTCGAATTGCGCCGTGGGCAGAACGCCCGCCGGGGTCAGCTCGATGCGCCGATCGGCGGCACCGATGTCGATCGGCTGATGGGTCACCAGCACCGTGATGCGATCGGCGAGGGCGACCCGAAGATCGGCCATCAGGGCGCGGGCCGATTCGTCGTCGAGGTGGGCGGTCGGCTCGTCGAGCAGGATGACGTCGGCCCCCGTCAGCAGCGTGCGCGCCACGGCGAGCCGCTGACGCTCACCCCCGGACAGGTGCGCGCCGGCCGAGCCGATGCGGGTGTCGAGCCCCTCTGTGACGCGGTCGAGCAACGGACCGAGTCCGACGCGGCGCAGCACCGCCACGAGCTCGTCCTCGTCGGGCGCCCCATCGCGCGGCCGGGCGATGAGGAGGTTGCCACGGATGGTGGAGTCGAACAGGTGTCCCTCCTGAGGGCTCCAGCCGAAGCGCCGGGCGAGCGGTGCGAGGTCGCGGCCGCTCACGTCCTCTCCGTCGATCAGGTATCGGCCCGCGCTCGGGGCGAGATGTCCGAGCAGCAGCGCGATCAGTGTGGACTTGCCTGAGCCGGACGGCCCGGTGATCGTGAGCCAGTCACCGCGGGAGACGTGCGCTGAGGCATCCGCGAACACCGTCTGGCCCGGCTGCCAGGCCGCCGCGACCTCGCGCAGCTCGAGACTGTCGATCGGCCGATCGGCGACAGCGACCCGCGGCGCCTCGTGCTCTACGGCGGTGCCGCGCGAGACACGCCCGAGCACGCGGCGCAGCGCCGGCAGCAGCTGGACGGCGCCCACGAGTTCGAGGGTCGGTTCGATCAGCGCGAGCGGCACCAGGGCGAGCACCGCGACGACCCCCGGATGGATGTCCGGTTGCTGCACCACGGCGAAAGGCACGAGCAGCACCGCCGCGAGCCCGCAGCTCGCGATCACCACGGCGCCCCCGAGGCCGAGGGCCCACGCGCCGTGGCGAGCGGAGACGGATGCCCGGCCGTCCAGTCGCGCGAGCTCGGCCCGCACGCCCGCGTCGACGCCGTTGGCCCGCAGGTCGTCCGCCGCGCCGAGCATGGCGGCGAACCGCACCAGGACGGTCGAGCGCAGGGTTTGCAGTCCGCGGGCCGCGCGACGGTCCGCGCCCAATGCGACGAGCGGCGCGATCACCGCCGTGAGGAGGCCGAGCAGCACCAGCAGCGGGGTGACCCCGGGGACCAGCACGGCCAGGGTGACGAGGGTGATCAGCAGGGTGGCACCACCGCTCGCAAGCGGGAGTACGACGCGGATGGCGAGGTCGCGCAGCTCGTCCACCTCGCGCACCAGGCGATCGAGGGTGCCGCCGGCGGTGAGACCGTCGCGCTCGCGCAGTCCCCGGGACGAGAGCGCGGACCACAGGCGCATGCGCAGCCCGGTCAGGGCCGCGAACACGGCGTCGTGGCTGAGCAGGCGCTCGCTGTAGCGCAGCACCGCACGGCCGACGCCGAAGAACCGGACACCGACGATGGCGACGAGCAGGTACATGATCGGCGGGTGCTCGCTCGCCCGCACGATGAGCCAGCCGGAGACGCCCGTGAGCGCGATCGCGAACAGTGCGGCGAGGGTACCCACCAGCGCGGCACCGATCATGCGCCCGCGGACCGGGCGGAGGACGGCGAGCAGCTCGCGCCACGGGTGCTCGTCCGCGGAATCGTCGTGCACCGTGCGCGGCGGCAGCACACCGACCGGCGAGCTCGACGCACTGGGGCGCGCCTCGAATGGCGTGCCGGCATCGAGGCGCA
>JBEVGK010000118.1:0-9142 GCA_040511795.1 Lacisediminihabitans sp.
AAACACGGTGACGCCCAAATACGGTGACGCACAGGAACCCGCAGCGTCGCCGAGCGGCAATTGCGCAGCCACACTCCACATCGCCGCCCCGCCATCGCACCCGCACTTCGCTGACCGGCTATCGCACCCGTAGCTTCGTCGCCCCTCTATCGCACCCGCACCGGCAGCGCCCCGGGTCGCACCGTGATCGTGGCGGCGATGACGGCCCCGACGCCATCGCCGTCGAGTTCCATCTGCTGCGGCTCCGCGAAACGCACCGCCAGCTCTCGCGACTGCGCATACCGCAGCGCCCGAAAGGTGGGCGCAGCACGCAGTACCTTGCGTCCGCCCGGCGATCGGCTGAGCACTCCTCCGATAGCGAGCCGCGACGCGATCCGCGCCCAGCCGCCGGGGCCTTTGGGCCGCAGCACCACCACATCCAGCAACCCGTCATCGGGCACGGCCTCGGGCAGCAGCACGATACCCGCGGTCAGGGTGCCCGTATTCCCCACGATCACCGTATGCGCGTCGATACTCCGCCATGGCGCCCCGTCGAGCGACACATTAAGTGCATGCTGCGTGCGGCTGAAGATGGAGCGCACGATCGGATCGACGTATGCCAACCATCCGATCCGCCGCTTGAGCGCGCTACTGGTGTTGATCGCCATGGTGGCGTCGATGCCGATACCCGCCATCACCACGAACGCGTGGGTCGACGACGAACCATCGACTCGTTCGAGAGTGACGATGGCCACATCGATGGTGCGGGCGTGCGCGCCGAACGCGACCCGCACCGCTGCCGTGAGGTCGCCCAGCGGCAGGTGCAGATTGCGCGCCAGCAGATTGCCGGTGCCCGAGGGCACGATGGCGAGCGGGATGCCTGTGCCATGAACGACCTCGGCGACGACCCGCACCGTGCCATCACCGCCCGCGACGATGATCAGGTCGGGCGACGCCGACACCGCATCGTGCGCACGACCCTGGCCCGCATCATCCGTCGTCGTGGCGAACCAGAGCGAGGGCAGCCAGCCGCGCCGCAGCTCCTCGTCCTCGACGACATCGCGCAGCTGCTGCAGCGACACCTTGACCGGGTTGTAGACGACCGCGGCACGCAGAGTGGATGCTGCGAGCTCGGGCATGTCGCAAGCGTAGGCGCATCCCGGGCCGATCTAGCCCACGTCGCCCAGTCTCAGGCCCTCAGTCCCGCGTCGTCCGGTCCCGCTTCGCCCGTCCCGCCCCGCCCGGGCTCAGGCGTCCTCGGCCGGCACCCGAGTGCGAATACCGTCGCCGTCTATCCAGGTGTGGAATGCGACGGCCTCGCCGAAGGGATCCCCATCGAGTTCGACCTCCTCGGGACGGCCGAGCCGCACCTTCAGGTCTTTGCCCTTGACGTAGCGGAGCGCCTTGACGTCCGGTCCGACCAGCCGCTTGCCGAGCGGTGTCCGACGCAGGACGCCGTTCTCCCAGATCACCTTCCAGACGATCTCGACCCAGCCGATGATGCCCTCGGGCCTGAAGAAGACGATCTCGAACAGGCCGTCGTCGACCTTCGCCTCCGGCAGCAGCAGCACGTTCGCGCGGAGCGTTCCGACATTGCCGACGATCATGGTGTGGGCCTGCAGCGACCGGGTGCCGCTCCCGTCGAGCTGGTACCGCATCCGCAGGTCGTTCTTGTCGAGCAGCGCCCGACCGAGAGCGCCGACGTAGGCCAGCCAGCCGAGCCGTTTCTTGGCCTTCTCGTCCGTGCCGGAGAGCATCTTCGCGTCGAGCCCGAACCCCGCCATGACGAGGTAGGCGTGCCGGGTGCGGCTGCCGTCCTCCCGCTCGATGGAGGCCCACGCCAGGTCGATCCGCTTGTCCACCCCGTGGAAGGCGGTGTGCACCGCGCGGTCCAGGTCGCCCAGCGTGAGATGCAGGTTGCGTGCCAACAGGTTGCCGGTCCCGGCAGGCAGCAGAGCGAGACTCGCAGCGCTGCCGTGCACCTGCTGCGCGACGTAGCGAACCGTGCCGTCACCGCCTGCCGCGATGACCACCGTCGCGCCCTCCTCGAGAGCCTGAGCGGTCTGACCCGCACCCGGATCCTCGGCGGATGTCTCGAACCAGAGTGTCTGCTCCCACCCGGCCGCCTCCTCCTCTCGCGCCACGGCGGCACGAAGGGCGTCGATGTCGACCTTCGTCGGGTTGTAGACGACGGCAGCGCGCTGTTCGCTCATTCTGTTCCGTTCTCTGGGATGGGACGGGCTTCGGGGATGGGACCGACCCGGGGAATACCGCGGGCCTCTGGGGCGGGACCGGGTTGAGGAGTGGTCTGACCTGGTCGGCTGTCGCGCCGGTCGCCGGGCAGCCGCGGCTGCGGCGGACCGTCACGCACCCCGGCGCCCCTGGCGGTCAAGTACAGCCGATGTGCGGTGATCACCAGCGAAAGCCAGGCAGCCCCGAGCACCCATGCTCCGAGCACGTCCGTGAACCAGTGGTGTCCCAGGAACACCCGACTCAGGCCGATTGTGACAGCGAACACGGCGGCGATCGTGACGGTCAGCACCCGGGCTCCGGTCGATTTCTGCCGGATGATCAGCAGGTACGCGATGATGCCGGCGATGACAAAGGCGTTGAGGGTGTGTCCGCTCGGAAAGGACGGGGAGTGCTCGTACGGCGGCACCGCGAACCGCAGGGGCGGGCGGGTGCGGGCGAACACCTGCTTGCCGACCACCGTCATCAGCAGCGACCCACCCCCGGCCGCGACGATGAGGATCGCCGGTGTCCACGAGCGCCGATGCACCGACAGCGCGACCGCCACCGCGACCGCGATGATGGGCATGACGTACACGCCGCCGATATCGGTGTAGCCGGTGATCATCGCGTCGAGCACCGGCGAACGGTGGGCGACGGCCCAGTGCAGCAGCGGAAGGTCCAGACCGGCGACCCCGTCGTCATCCGTTATCGCGTCGTAGATCTGCGCGAACACCAGGGTGAGCGCGACCGCGAGTCCGAGCCCGATCACCAGACCGATCAGCAGCGCCGGTTGGGCACCGATCATCCGGGCGAACCGGGCGGCGAAACGTGCGAACCACCGACCCACCGGTGAATACCAGTGCGTCAGGTCTGTGGAACCGAGATAGCGGTCGTCGCGCTGCTGCTCCGACATCCGCACCCCCTCGACCGCACAGGCCGCACGGCTCTGATCTTCGAGGCTAACCGCTCGGCGAAGGGATGTCGCGGGGCTTGGTATTCGTCGAGAACTCCGGTATGCGGGAACGAATCGTCGCCCGAAATCGTTGCATCCGGCATGAGCCCCGCACTGTCCATTCTTGATCTCGCCCCCATCGCCCCCGGCCAGACGGCCGCCGACAGCTTCGCCGCGAGCGTTTCGCTCGCGCAGACGGCGGAGAGGTCCGGGTACACGCGGGTCTGGTACGCCGAGCACCACAACATGCCGAGCGTCGCCTCCTCGGCCACCAGCGTGCTGATCGGGCATGTGGCAGGCCAGACCAGCACGATCCGCCTCGGCGCGGGCGGCGTCATGCTGCCGAATCACTCTCCCCTCACCATCGCGGAGCAGTTCGGCACTCTCGCCACCCTGTATCCCGACCGCATCGACCTCGGACTCGGACGCGCTCCCGGCAGCGATCAGAACACGGCCCGCGCCATGCGCCGTGACCCGCGTGCCTCCGACGAGTTCCCGCAGGATGTCGTCGAGCTGCAGGCCTTCCTCCGTGGCGAGTCCGTCGTGCCGGGCGTGCAGGCCGTGCCCGGCGGCGGAACGGATGTGCCGCTCTACATCCTCGGCTCCTCCCTGTTCGGCGCGAAACTCGCCGCCGCGCTCGGGCTGCCCTTTGCCTTCGCCTCGCACTTCGCCCCGGACGCCCTCCTCGATGCCCTGGACATCTACCGTCGCGAGTTCCGGCCGTCCGCCCAGCTGGCGACGCCCTACGTGATGGCCGGGGTCAACGTCGTCGCCGCCGACGACGCGGCCGACGCCCAGCGGATGTTCGATGCCACCCGCCGCTTCCGCGTGCGCAGCATGATCTCCCGCGGCCCCAACGCCCCCGACTACAGCGACGCGCAGATCGACGAATTCCTCACCACACCGCAGGGCCGCGAGATCGCCAACATGATGCGTTACTCGGCGGTGGGTACCCCCGCGCAGGTGCGGGAGTTCCTCCAGGACTTCGCCTCGCTCACCGGCGCCGACGAACTCATCACCGCGCACGCCGTGCAAGACACCACGGCCAGACTGCGCTCCGTCGTACTCACGGCCGAGGCGATGGAGCTCGCCCCGGTCGGCTGAGGGTCCGGTCGGCTGGTGTCCCCGTCGGCTGAGGTCCGGTCGGCTGAGGTCCGTGTCGGCTGGTGTCCCGGTCGAGCCCGCGTCCCGCTAGCATCGGCCCATGCCCGCACGCCACCACGGCACCCTGACCGCCTGGAACGACGACCGGGGGTTCGGTTTCGTTACACCAGTGGGCGGCGGTCACACCGTGTTCGTGCACATCTCGGCCTTTCCCCGCGGCGGTGCCCGCCCTCGTCAGGGGGAGCGGCTGAGCTTCGAGCTCGGCGAATCCACCGACGGGCGCCCCGAAGCCCAGCGGGTAGCTGATCGACATCCCGAGCCGGATCACCGTGCGCGGCAGACCCAGGGCCCGAGAGGCGTCACGACCTCCCGTCGCCCCGGAGCGCCGGCCAGCGTGGTCAGCTACGTCGCCATCCTGGCGTTCCTGGTGCTGGCTTCCGTGCTGGTCGTCGCCTGGCACGCTCCGGCCTGGTTCGGCGTGGTCTACTTCGTCACCAGTGTCATCTGCTTCATCGTCTACGCGGTCGACAAGGCCGCCGCCACCCGCGGCCGCTGGCGCACCTCGGAAAGCAGCCTGCTCGCGCTCGGCCTGCTCGGTGGTTGGCCCGGGGCGATCGTCGCGCAGCAGGTGCTGCGACACAAGACCCGCAAAAGGAGCTTCCAACTCGCGTTCTGGGGCACGGTAATCCTGAATATCGTCGCCCTCGTGGTGTTCACGTCGCCCCCGGTGCGCGACGCGCTCGGAGTAGCGTGACCATATGACCCCTGACGAGCTTCGCGACTTCTGTCTCGCCCTGCCTCAGGCGACAGAGACCTTTCCCTTCGGCGACGACCTCTCGGTGTTCAAGACCAGCGGCAACGGAAAGATCTTCGCGTTGAGCACACTCGGCGGGAGCCCGTTCACCGTGTCGCTCAAGTGCGATCCCGAGGAGAGCGTCGCGCTGCGGCAGCAGTACCCGGGCATCACCCCCGGTTACCACCTGAACAAGAAGCACTGGGTCACGATCGCCTTGGACGACAGCGGCGTTCCCGACGACGTGGTCGAGCAACTGCTGCACGACAGCCACTCCCTGGTGCGACCGAAGGTGCCCCGCTCCCGTGCCTGAGAGCCTCGAACAGCCTCCGTCTGCCTCGCGCGTCCCGTCGACGGATGCCGCTGCCGCTTTCACCGAGGAGCGCCACCTGGCGATCCTGTCCACGCCCGGCCCGCGCGGCGGCATCCACTCCGTCGCCGTCGGGTTCACCCTTGCCGACGGTGTCGTTCGCATCATCACCACCGACGGCACCCAGAAGGTGCGCAACATCGAACGCGCCGGCACGGCCACCGTCGCGCAGGTGGACGGTCGCCGCTGGCTGAGTCTCAGCGGCGCCGCCCGCATCCGCCGCGAACCCGACGAGATCGTCCGTGCCGTCGCCCTGTACGCGGGGCGCTATCGCCAGCCGAGTGCCAACCCGCGCCGGGTGGTGATCGAGATCATCGTCGACGGCGTGCTCGGTTCGCCGGGGATGAAGGCCTGACAGCGCCGCCACGCGGGTGCAGGATGGTCATGCGGCCGCACCACGCGCGGACAGCCGCGGAGGAGGAGCGACATGGCAGACGGCGACGTCGAGACGATCGACAAGAACGGCCAGTGGGTGAACCGGGTCATCGGAGCCCCCGAACTCAGCGAGAGTTTCTCGAGCAAGATCGAGGCGATCGACGCCGGACGATCGTTGGCGGAAGAGCTCGGAAGCACACACACCGTGCGCGAGGCCGAGGCCACGGGGGTGATCACCGACCCGGGGGAGTGACCGCGCCCCCGTCGCTCTCTAACTGGGGCTGGCAGCGTTGAGCATCAGTCGCGTATGGTGGGCGGCATACGGGGGTGTTATGACGATAGTGCGCGAGCGCTTTGCCGGACAGGCCGTCATCGAGCGCCTTCTGGTGGAGCAGGAGGGTCTTTCCGAGCGGTCCCGTCTCGCCCGACTGTTCGGCGTCTCTCCCCTCAGCCCGACCAGCGTCGGCTGGTATGCGGGAGCGCTGGGGGAGATCGAGGTCGGCGAGCGGCTGCGACTGCTGCCGCCGGAGTGGACCGTGTTGCACGCGCTTCCGCTCAACGCCAAGGGAACGGACATCGACCATCTGGTGATCGGTCCAGCCGGGGTCTTCACCATCAACACCAAGCACCATCGACACAAAAGAGTCTGGGCCTCCGGACACAGTGTCGTGGTCGACGGCCACAAGCAGCCCTACATCCGTCACTCACTGAGCGAAGCCGCCCGCATCGAGCGGCTGCTTCCCGGACTCCCCGTGCGGCCGATCATCGCGCTCGTCGACGCCGACCGGATCACCTTCGGTGCCGAGCGTACCGCCGTCACCGTCATCGACTCTCGCAAGATCGTGCGCTGGCTGACCGGACGCCCCGCGGTGCTCGACGCGGCCGAGGTCGCCGCGGTCGTCGCCACGCTGGAGCGCCCCGACGTCTGGCACGATCCGTCGCTTCCCGACCACAGCATCCGTCAGCGCTTCACGACGCTGGATCGCTCGATCCGCGTCGCGGCCTCGCGGCGAGCCATGTGGTGCGTTGCGGCCGCCGGGGTGGCGGCGACAATGATGTTCGAGACTGTCACGCGCGTGGTGTGACGGGCTCACGTCGGTGGCAGGGCTTAACCTGACCCCGATGAAGATCCTGCACAGCTCCGACTGGCACATCGGGCGTACCTTCCACGGCAACCCGACCCTGAGCCATCTCACCGAGGTGCTCAGCGCCCTGGTACAGGTGGTGCGCGATGAGCAGATCGACGTGGTCGTCGTCGCTGGCGACATCTTCGACAGCGCGACCCCGGCCGCCGACAGCTATGACGTTCTCACGGCGGCCCTGCGTGGCATTCGCGAGGCCGGTGCCCAGGTCGTGGTCACCAGCGGCAACCACGACTCGGCCACCCGACTCGGCTTCAACTCCGGATTCACGGGGCTGGCCGGGGTGCACATCGTCACCCGTCACGATCAGCTCGACCACCCGATCAGCATCGCCGACGAGTTCGGGCCGGTGCACTTCTACGGCATCCCGTACCTCGAGCCGTCGATCGTCCGCAGCGCCTACCCCGGCGTCGAGCTGCGCAGCCACGAGCAGGTGCTCGACTTCGCCATGGGCCGGGTGCGTGCTGACCTGGCGCAGCGCGGAGGGCGATCGGTCGTGCTCTCGCACGCCTTCATCGCCGATGTGCCCGCCAGCGAGGGTCTCGAGCGCGACATCACCGCCGGTGGGTTGGATGTCGTGCCCCTGTCGACCTTCGACGGTCCCGATTACATCGCCCTCGGTCACATCCACGGTCGCGCCGAGCTCAGCGTGCGCGCCCGGTACTCCGGGGCGCCCCTGCACTACTCCTTCAGCGAAGCCGGCAAGCCGCGTGGTGCCTGGCTGGTGCGACTGGATGCCGACGGCCTCGAGCACGTCGACTGGATCGAGCTACCCGTTCCGCGCCGGCTCGTCGTGCTCACCGGCGAGCTCGAGCACCTGCTCACCGCCCCGGGCTATCACGCCCACGAGCGGGACTGGGTGAGCGCGGTGCTCACCGATGTGGTGCGACCGATGGACGCCATGCGCCGTCTGCAGCAGCGCTTTCCGCACGCCGCACACCTCGAGTACCGCCCGAGCGTGGTGGCCGAGGCCAGCGCCGCGAGCTATGGCGAGCGGATCGCTACCAAGAGCGATCATGAGATCGTCGACGGGTTTCTCGAACTGGTGCGCAACGGCGTCGGCGCGAGCGCTGCCGAGCGCCGGCTCATCGACAGCGCGATCAGCGCCGGTCAGGCCGAGCTGTCCGAACAGTCAGAGTTGACCGAGCTGTCCGAGGCCGGCGCATGAAGATCCTCCGCCTCCGCGTCGCCGGTTTCGGCCCGTACAAGAGCGAGCAGATCGTCGACTTCGAGGCCTTCGACGACGATGGCATCTTCCTGATCACCGGCAAGACCGGGGCGGGCAAGTCGAGCATCCTCGATGCGATCTGCTACGCCCTCTACGGCAGTGTGCCGCGGTACAAGGATTCGAAGGCGAAGCTGCGCAGCGATCACGCCGACACCGACGACCCCAGCGTCGTCGAGCTCGATTTCCGGGTGGGCACCAGCGACTACCGGGTGCGCCGCAGTCCCGAGTACGAGCGCCCGCGGCTCCGCGGAGGCGGGATGACCCTGTCGAAGAGCACCGCAGAGCTGGCCGTGCTGACCGGTGCCGACTGGCGGGTCGAGACCGACTGGACCGTCATCGCGGCACGCCCCGTCGATGTCAGCACCGATCTCGCCCGCCTCGTCGGACTCAGCAAAGACCAGTTCCTCCAGGTGATACTGCTGGCCCAGAATCGCTTCCAGGAGTTCCTCGCCGCAAACAACGACGACCGGCAGTCCGTGCTCCGCAGCCTGTTCGGCACCGACCGCTTCCTCGCCTACGAGACCTATCTGGTCGACCGGCGGCGTGCGCTGGAACTGCAGCTGGGCAGCGTGATGGATGCGGTGGCGCAGCAGGCGGAGCAGTTCGCCGCGGTGCTCGGCCGCGGCGCGGACGAGGTCCCCGAGCATCCGTCGTCGTCCTGGTTCGCTGATGGGCTGGAGCAGCTGTATGCCGCCCGCGATGAGGCCGTCGCGCGCTCGACCGCTGCCGACACGGCCGCATCGGCGGCGGAGGCGCTGCTCCGTGCGGCGGAGCAGACGCTGGAGCGACAGGTGCGACGGGATGCCGCGACCGCCAGCCTCGAGCGACACCTCGCCGAGTCCATGGACGCTCCGCGCGACGCGGTGCGTGCCGCAACGCGCGCCGCGGCGGTCTGGTCGCCGATAGCGGCGCGCCGCGCCGCCGACAACGAGTTGCTCGCCGCGCGCGCGCTCGAACTCGACGCTCG
>JBEVGK010000119.1:0-4162 GCA_040511795.1 Lacisediminihabitans sp.
GTCTGCAAGCCCAGCGGAATCGATCCAACCGTCGCGCCCGCCGGGCACGAGAACGTCTTCGTGCTCGTTCCGATCCCTGCTGACCCGTCGCTCGGGCACGGCGCCGACCTCACCGCGGTCGGCGACCGGGTGATCGAGCAGATCGCCGAGTGGGCGGGAATACCCGACCTCGCCTCGCGCATCGTGCTGCGGCGCGCAGTGGGCCCGGCTGACTTCGTGGACGACCTCAACTCCTGGCGCGGCACGGCCCTCGGCCCGGCGCACACGCTCGGGCAGAGCGCGATGTTCCGTGCGGCAAATCGCAGCACGAAGGTGCGCGGGCTGTACTACGCGGGCGGGTCGACCATCCCGGGCATCGGGTTGCCGATGTGTCTGATCAGCGCCGAGGTGCTGGTGAAGCGGCTGCGTCGCGACACCTCCACCGAGCCGCTGGCCGAGCCGCTCCAGCGCACGGTCTGATGGCGATCCTCTACCTGCTCGGGCTGCTCATCGCGCTCACCGGTATGGTCATGCTCGACCGGCGGTTTCGGCTGTTCTTCTGGCGGGCGCCGGTGCGCGCGGCGATCGTGCTGGTCGTCGGTGTGCTGTTCTTCCTCGCCTGGGATCTGTGCGGTATCGGGCTGGGCATCTTCTTCCGCGGCGAGACGTCGTTCATGACCGGGCTGCTGCTCGCGCCCGAGCTGCCGGTCGAGGAGCTGTTCTTCCTCACGCTGCTCTGCTATCTGACGATGAACCTGTTCGGGTGGTTGAGTGCTCGCCGATCGGGTGCGCGATGACTTATTGGCAGCTCAACCTCCTGTTCCTGATCCCGGTCGCGGTGATCGGAGCCCTCGCCCTGATCAGGTCGCGGCGCACCGCGCGACGGGGGGCGGCATCCGTTCTGCTGACGCTGCTGATCCTGCTGGGTTTCACCGCCGTTTTCGACAACGTGATGATCGGCATCGGGCTGGTGGGCTACGACACGCACAGGATCTCGGGAGCGTTCCTCGGCATCGCGCCGCTGGAGGACTTCGCCTACGCGCTCGCGGCAGCGCTGTTGCTGCCGTCGCTGTGGGTGCTGCTGACGCCAGCTTCGGGGGAGGACCGGCCGTGATCCGCCAGCTCTTCGTCTCCTCGCGCCCGCTCAGCTGGGTCAACACTGCGTTCCCCTTCGCGGCCGCCTACCTGCTCGTCACGCGCGAGGTCGACGCGACGTTCGTCATCGGCACCCTGTACTTCCTCATCCCGTACAACCTGGCGATGTACGGCATCAACGACGTGTTCGACTACGAGTCCGATCTGCGCAACCCGCGCAAGGGCGGGGTCGAGGGCGCCCTGCTCGACCCGAAGGTGCACCGCATCACGCTCTGGGCGGCCCTGATCACGAACATTCCTTTTCTGGTATATCTCGTGCTGGTCGGAACTCCGCTGTCGTGGCTGGTGCTGGCGGTCAGCGTGTTCGCCGTGATCGCATACTCCGCGCCGAAGCTCCGCTTCAAGGAGCGGCCCTTCCTCGACTCGATCACCTCCGCCACCCACTTCGTCTCGCCGGCCGTGTACGGCGTGGTGCTCGCCGCCGGAGTCGCCGCTCCGCTCTGGTTCCGGCCGTCGCTGTGGTGCCTGCTCGCGGCGTTCTTCCTCTGGGGTATGGCATCGCATGCGTTCGGTGCGGTGCAGGACATCGTTGCCGATCGAGACGCGGACATCTCCTCGATCGCCACGGTGATCGGGGCGAAGTCGACGGTGCGGTTCTCGCTGTTCGCCTACGTCGCAGCGGGCATCCTGTTGCTGTTCACCCTGTGGCCGGGCCCACTGGCCGCCATCCTGCTCATCCCGTACGCGATCATGGTCGCGCCGTTCTGGAACCTCGCGGATGCCGACGCCGAACGCGCCAACCGCGGCTGGCGCAAGTTCCTCGCCCTCAACTTCATCACCGGGTTCCTCGTGACGCTGCTGCTCATCTGGTTCTGGGTGCTGCATCCCGCGCGGTGACGCGCGCGGTAACTTCTGCACCCCGCGGTAACTTCTGCACCGCGGCGCCCGGGTGCATCCGTTACGCGCGGGTGCATTCGTTCTGCGCGGAGGGCGCGGCCGCGCGCGGCTAGGGTCGTGCCATGACCCTGCTGGAGATCGCCCTCGACGATGTGGCCGGGGCGCGCATCGCCCAGCTCGCCGGCGCCGACCGCGTGGAACTCTGCTCCGGTCTGGACTCGGGAGGGGTGACCCCCAGCATCGGGATGGCGCTTGCCGCGGCATCCGCTCTGCAGCACGCGCAGCTCGCCCTGCTGATCCGTCCGCGCGCCGGGGACTTCGTCTACACGCCAGACGAGGTGGCGGTCATGGTCGCCGACGTGCGCGCGCTGCGGCAGGCTGCGCCCGTCGCGAGCTTCGTGGTCGGTGCGCTCACCGCCGACGGCGACATCGACGTGCCGGTGATCCGGCGGCTCGTCGACGCGGCGGACGGGGCGGATGTCGCATTCCACCGCGCCTTCGACAGCACCCGTGACCTCGGTGCCTCCCTCGACCGACTCGCGCAGCTCGGACTGCGGCGCGTGCTCACCTCGGGCGGGCGCAGGACGGCGGCGGACGGCATCCCGACCCTGCGTGCTCTCGTCGAGCGGGCCGGCGACGACATCGCGATCGTTGCCGGCGGCGGGGTGCGGCCCGGCAACGTGCGGCAGATCGTGACCGAGACCGGCGTGCCCGAGGTGCATCTGCGGGCGGCGCGACCGCGGGCGCGGTCCGTGCGCTGGAGCAACCCCGAGCAGGGTTACGACGTCGAGGTGCTCGAGACCGATGGCGAGCTCGTCGCGCAGATGCGAGCCCTGCTCTCCTAGACCCCTGGTGAGCGCCTCCGAGAACGGCCAGAGTGGGGGAACACGCACAAGCGGACCACAGAGCACAGAAGGGTTTCACCATGACCGAGAGCTTCCACGACTGGTTTTTCGAGCAGGCGGACCGCCCCGACGAGGTGGGCGCGCTGGCACGGTCGGTGAAGTCGGACCCGTTCTTTCCCGAGCACGGGGGAGAGCCGATCTTCGAGGGCTACTTCGAGGGAGTGGCGGAGCCGGCCTCGGCGACGAAGACCTTCGAGCTCGCCTGGGAGGAGTTCACCGCGAAGCCCATCGCTCCCTGACGTCACCCGCACCACGTGAGTTGCATGTTCGAGTGGCTATTCCGCGCTCAGAACCACTCGAACATGCAACTCACGCGGGAGTGACCGCGATGTCGCGCTTGCCCACCCGCACGAAGAACATGCGCACCAGCCCGATCGCGAGGACCAGCACGATGCCGAGGATGCCCCAGTAGGTGGCGCCGAAAGCCACGATGAAGATGGTCCAGGCCGCCTGCGACATGAAGCTCGCCGCCCGCCCGGTCGTCGCGTACAGGCCGAAGATCTCGCCCTCCCGACCGGGCAGCGCCAGGCGACCGAGCAGCGAGCGACTGGATGCCTGGGCCGGCCCGACGAACGCACACAGCAGGAGTCCGAGCACCCAGAACACGACCTTGCCGCTGTCGTGGAACAGGAACGTCGCGGTGCCGGAGGCGACGAGGCCGATGAGGGCGGCGAGGATGACGGCCCGGGCACCGAACCGGTCGTCGAGCCGCCCCGCGAGGATCGTGCTGATGCCGGCCACGAGGTTGGCCGCGATGCCGAAGGCCACCACCTCGAGGAAGCTGAAGTGGAAGACCAGCCGGGCGATGACGGCGCCGAAGGCGAAGACGCCGGCGAGCCCGTCCCGATAGACCGCGCTGGCGAGCAGGAACCAGAAGGTCTGTCGCGAGGAACGGAAGATGCCGACGACATCGTGCGCCAACACCGCGTAGCTGCGGAAGAAGCCGACGCGCGGGCGACCCGGAGTGGGCGGGATCTCGGGAACGGTGAGGAAGATCGGGATGCTGAACACGATCGTCCAGAGCGCGCAGCCGAGCGCGACCAGACGGAACGGCAGACCGTCGTCTTGCGGGATGCCGAACCAGTCGAACGAGTACGCCACGACCACGATGACCAGGGCCACGATCCCGCCGACGTAGCCGAGCCCCCAGCCCAGGCCGCTGACCTTGCCGATCGTCTTGCGGGTCGAGACCTGCACGAGCATCGCGTTGTAGTTGACGCCGGCGATCTCCGAGGCGACGGAGCCGAGCGCGACGACGGCGGCACCGAACCAGAAGAAGCTCGGGT
>JBEVGK010000120.1:0-4538 GCA_040511795.1 Lacisediminihabitans sp.
GGCGAGCGACACCCTCGCGAGCCGCCTGTTCTCGCCGGTGCAGCTGCCGGCGGGCATGGTCACGATCTGCCTGGGCGGTGCCTATCTGCTCTGGCTGCTCGGTCGCCGCGCCCGCCTCGGCTGATGCCGCCGCCGCCGGGTCTGCGCTCAGACACGGCAGCGTAAACTAGCCAGCGTTGCCGTCTCAGAAAGAGGATTCGTGGCTCCGACGCAGGACAACGCAGAACAGCGGGCCGCCTACTGGCCGGTCGCTGTCGCCCGCGCCATCCCCGCCGCCGGTCTGGCGCTGTGGATCACCTTCTCCGCCGACCATTCCGCGCTCTTCGGCCTGCTCGTCTTCGGCGTCTACGGCATCGTCGCCGGCCTCGTTCTCGGCGTGTTCGCCTGGCTGCGCCTCGGCGGCAGCGGGGTGCGCACACTGTTTCTGGTGCAGGCGGCTGTCGGCATCGTCGTCGGCATCGTCGCGCTGATCACGGATGCCGTGGTCGCCTCCTCCGGAGCCCCGCACGCGGGCGTCTCCTTCTTCTTCGTCCTCCTGGTGATCTACTTCGCGATCACCGGTGCTCTGGAGCTGTACAGCGGCTACCGCACCCGGCGTCGTTATGTGGCCTCGACCGACTGGTTCGCTGTCGGGGGTCTCGGCGCGATCGCCGCGATCGTCTTCGTCGCCATCCCCCCGGGGTACAGCCAGTCGTTCACCGGTCCCGATCACGTGCTGCGAGTGCTCGACTCTGCCGTGGTCGCCGTCGGTCTGCTCGGGGCCTACGGTGCCATCAGCGCCGTCTACCTTCTTATCGCCGGGCTCTCCGCCAAGTGGGGAACACAGTCGGCCGCCACCATCGTCGCCGAGGCGACCCCGATCGAAGACGAGAAGCACGCGTGAGCACCACCCCGGGTTCCGACGGAACCGACCCGAAGCCGACCCCTGCCGAGCAGCATCCGATCGCGCCGACACGGCGGGAGCGCCTGCGCCCGGTCGAGTTTCTGGTCATGGCCGCGATCATCGCGGTGTTCGTCGGCCTCGTGGTGTTCGGCAGCACGCGGCAGTTGGAGCTCGCGCTCGTCTTCTTCGGGGTCGCGTTCATCGTGTCGCTCGTCGTGATCGCGATGCTGGCGCTGGCCGTGAAGCCGGATGACGCCGAGCAGCAGGACCTCGACGAGCAGAACCACGAGCACGGCGGTTCCGCGCACTAGTTCACTCGCGCCCGCAGTGTCTCGGGCGGGCGCCGGGATGGTTCGCGAGCGCTGGAACGGTTCCGGGCCCGATCGTGCGGGCCCGGACATCCGTTCACTCGCTGAGGTAGTCGACCAGTGGGCTGGCCAAACCGACGTAGGTCTCCGGGCTCAGGGCGATGAGGCGTGCCTTCGCATCGGCGCCGATGTCGAGACCCTCGACGAACGCGCGCAACTCGACCGGGCCGACCCGGCGCCCGCGGGTGAGCTCTTTGAGCATCGCGTAGGGGTCGGCGATCGAGCTGCGCCCGGCGGTGACCTCCGCGCGGATCACCGTCTGGATCGCCTCGCCGAGCACCTCCCAGTTGTTCGACAGGTCTTCGGCGAGGCGCTCGCTGTTCACGTCGATCTCGCCGAGACCGCGCTGGATGTTGTCGAGCGCGAGCAGGGAGTGACCGAAGGCGACACCGATGTTGCGCTGCGTCGTGGAGTCGGTGAGGTCGCGCTGCAGGCGTGAGGTGACCAGGGTGGAGGCGAGCGAATCGAGCAGCGCGCTGGAGAGCTCGAGGTTCGCCTCGGCGTTCTCGAACCGGATCGGGTTGATCTTGTGCGGCATGGTCGAGGAGCCGGTGGCGCCGGCCTGGGGAATCTGGGTGAAGTAGCCCATCGAGATGTAGGACCAGACATCCGTAGCCAGGTTGTGCAGCACGCGGTTGAAGTGGCTGATCCGCTGGTACAGCTCTGCCTGCCAGTCGTGCGGCTCGATCTGGGTGGTGAGCGGGTTCCAGTCCAGGCCGAGCGAGGTGACGAATTCGCGCGAGATCGCCGGCCAGTCGAGGTCGGGGTCGGCAACGACATGGGCGGAGAAGGTGCCGGTGGCGCCGCTGAACTTGCCGAGGTAGTCGACGGCCTCGATCTGCTTCAGGATGCGCTGCAGGCGGCCGACGAAAACCGCGAATTCCTTGCCGACGGTGGTCGGGGTGGCGGGCTGCCCGTGAGTGTGTGCGAGCATCGCCTCGTCGCGGTGCGCGATCGCGCGCTCGTGCAGTGCGGCGATCACGGACCGGGCCTTGGGCAGCCAGACCTGTTCGACCGCGGCGCGGACGATGAGGGCGTATGACAGGTTGTTGATGTCTTCGCTGGTGGCGGCGAAGTGGGTGAGCTCGGCCACATCATTCAGGCCCAGGGTCGCCAGCGCGTTGCGCACGTAGTACTCGACGGCCTTGACGTCGTGGCGGGTGGTGGCCTCGAGCGTGGCGAGCTGGTCGATGCTGTCCTGGTCGAAATCAGTGACCAGGGCGCGGAGGGCGCCGATCTGCTCGGCGGTCAGACGGTGCGAGCCGAAGTACTCGTGATCGGTGAGGTAGATCAGCCACTCGACCTCGACCTGTACACGGGCGCGGTTCAGACCGGCCTCGGAGAGATGTTCGCCGAGGCCCGCGACAGCGGCGCGGTAGCGGCCGTCGAGGGGGCTGAGGGGTTGTTCGGGCAGTGGGCTCATGAGACTCCCTGTCGGATTCCTGGTTCGATTTGCCGGAACAGCGCGGCGCTGGACCGTTCGATCATGCCGAGCACGCTGTCGAACATCGCGGCGTCGGAGTAGTAGGGATCGGGCACGTCGACCTGCCCGGCCTGTTCGTGGTCGAAGCTGAGCAGCATCTGCACCTTGCCGCGATCCTGTTCTGTGGTGGCCCAGGAGCGGATCGTGCGCTCCTGGCTGCGATCGAAGACCACGACGAGATCGAGGTTGTCGAACCACTCGGGATCGAACTGCCGGGCACGATGGCGCGACCCGTCGTAGCCGTGCGAGCTCAGGGCGGCGATGGTGCGGCTGTCGGAGTGCTCGCCCACGTGCCAGTCGCCGGTGCCCGCGGACATCACCGTGACGGCTCCCTCATAGCCCGCCTTTTTCACCAGATCGAGAAAGACGACCTCTGCCATCGGCGAGCGGCAGATGTTGCCGGTGCAGACGAAGCAGATTCGAAAGAGAGCCGATCCGTCGAGGGCGCGGTCGAAGCTCATTGCTTCATTGTCGCGCAGAATCGCGGCGGCGCCGCATCCAGTCCTCCCCAGACGGATGCCGGGGTGCGGAATCCACGGATCGGCAGCTCCCGGGGTGACGCGCCCGCATCCCGCCCAGGATGGTCGTCACGAACACGACACCCGGGTCACGAGAAGGAGCGGTGATGCACACGACAGCGACCACGGCGCCGGCGGGAGCGTTGGTCGACCCGGCCTTCCTCCACGCCCTGGAGAACCAGCAGCGTCGGTTGCGCGCGGTAATCGAGCGGGTCGATCAGGTGCGTGGCACGGTTCCCCTGCCGCAGCCCGGTATCTGGCGGGGGCCGGCGCACAGCCTCTACGCCTCCTCCGTCGAGACCCTGGCGGGCGAGTTCGGCACCATCCGGGCGCGGCTGGAGGCGGCGCTCGCTGCGACCCGCACGGCGGTGTCCATCGCGGCGAACCAGGGCTGACCACCATGCTCGCGAACGTCTCGATGACGACGGGCGACGGTGGCGGGCATCCGCTCATCATCAGCGGTGGCGGGTCGATCGCGGTCGGCACCGATGAGCTCTTCGCCGCGTCCAGTGCGCTGCGGTCGGTGTCGATCGAACTCGGCATCTGCCTGCGCGAGCTCTCGGCGATCGATGGGCTCGTAGAGACCGGGCGGGCGCCGCGTGCGCAGGGCTCCGTGCTGCTGGCGGAGCACGCCATCCGTGATGCGCTCGGCCTGCTCGCGCGGGCGCGCAACACGGCCGACGGATTGCACACCGCCCTCGATCGGTCGGCGGACGCCTACGGCCTGGCGGAGCGGGTCGCCGAACGACTGAGCGGTGAGATCGCGGCCCGGATCGGGTATGGGTTGGGCTTCTTCCTGCCCACGATCGCCATCGGAGCCCTGCCCGGCCTGCTCGGGCTGGCCGGCATCGCCCTGCCCGGTGTTGTCGCTTTCACGCTGCTGCCGGCGGACCAGCGGTCGGAGCTGACCGCGGCGCTGCGGGGCTGGCTGCAGGAGAACAAGGGCGTGCTCAGCGATCCGCTCTTCGCCTCCTTCGTGCGCCACGCGGTGATGAGCGTCGACGACGTGGGGGCCGGCATTCTTCATGCACCTCCGGAACTCGCCGGCATGCTCGGCCTGCTCGGAATCACGGGGGTTGCCGCCTCGTCGATGTCGATCGTCGGCGCCGGCCGCGGCGTCGGCCTGCTCGCCGAGACGCCGGTACGCACGGAACGGGTGGCGACAGTGCCCCTCGCGGGCGTCCCGACCGGGTGGGATGACCGCGCCGCTCGCATCCCGCGAGGCGAGGCCCAGGTGCGCATCGATCGCTACACCGTCGGCGGCCAACCCGACCGCTTCGAGGTCT
>JBEVGK010000121.1:0-10317 GCA_040511795.1 Lacisediminihabitans sp.
GCTCACGGCCGAATGCGGTCACCTCTGGCTGCTGGTGATACGGATGAAGCTCGATCTGGTTCACCGCGGGAACGGTGGCGGTCTCGTCGAGCAGACGCTGCAGGTGCGGGACCAGGAAGTTCGAGACGCCGATGCTGGTGGCCTTCCCGCTCGATCGGATGTTCTCGAGCGCGGTCCAGGCCTCGACGTACCGGTCGCGCTTCGGCACCGGCCAGTGGATGAGGTACAGGTCGACGTGGTCGAGGCCGAGCTTGTCGAGGCTCTCGTCGATCGCCTTGGCCGCCGACTCCTTGCCCTGCTCCGCGTTCCACAGCTTCGTGGTGATGAACAGCTCCTCGCGCGGGATCCCCGACTTCGCGATGGCGCGACCCACGCCCTCCTCATTGCCGTAGATGGCAGCCGTGTCGATGTGACGGTAGCCGACCTCGAGGGCGTCGGTCACGATCCGTTCGGTCTCCGGCGGGTCGACCAGGAAGACCCCGAAGCCGAGCTGCGGGATCGTCTTGCCGTCGTTGAGGGTGATGGTGGGAATCGTCATCTGCTGGTCCTTCAGTTGTCGTAGCGGGTGGGCACGGCGCGCTGCTCGACGCCGTTGTATTCGCTCAGCGGGCGGATCAGCGAGTTGGCGGCACGCTGCTCCATGATGTGCGCGGTCCAGCCCACGATCCGGCTCGCCACGAACAGTGGCGTGAACGTCTCGGTGTCGTACCCCATCAGGTGGTACGCCGGTCCAGACGGATAGTCGAGGTTCGGCTTGATGTTCTTCCGCTCCTGCATCGCGGTCTTCAGTTCGGAGTAGAGGGCCATGAGGTCGTCCGCCTCGTACTGGGCGATCAGGGTGTCGAGAGCGGCCTCCATGGTGGGAACCCGCGAGTCACCGTTCTTGTAGACCCGGTGACCGAATCCCATGATCTTGCGCTTCTCAGCGAGAGCGCCATCAAGCCAGCCGCTCACCGCGGAGGCCTCCCCGATCTCGTCGAAGGTGTGCATGACCGCCTCGTTGGCGCCACCGTGCAGCTCCCCCTTGAGCGCACCGATCGCCCCGACGACCGCCGAGTACAGGTCGGAGAGCGTGGAGGTGATGACACGCGCGGTGAAGGTGGAGGCGTTGAAGGAATGCTCGGCGTACAGGATCATCGACACGTCGAAGGCGTCCACCACGACGAGGTCGGGCACCTCGCCGAAGGTCATGTACAGGAAGTTGGCGCTGTAGGCGAGGTCGTCGCGCGGCTCGATCAGCTGCTCACCCCGGCGGCGGCGCTGGTCGTAGGCGACGATCGACGGCAGCTTGGCGAACAGGGCGATCGCCTTGCGCAGCTCTGCCTCACGGCTGCTATCGGCGACCGTCGGATCGTCGGCGCCGATCACGCTGACGGCCGTGCGCACGACGTCCATCGGGTGTGCGGTGAGCGGCAGGTCGTCGATGACGCGCTTCACGTTCTCGTCGAGGGAGCGCTGCGACCGCTCGAGCGCCTGGAATTCGGCGAGCTGGGCATCCGTCGGCAGTTCGCCGTGCCACAGCAGGTAGGCGACCTCCTCGAAGTCGCACTGCGCGGCAAGCTCCTGCACCGGGTAGCCGCGATAGAGCAGCGAGTTGGTGTCGGGGTTCACCTTGGAGATCGCGGTGTAGTCGACGACGACCCCCGCGAGCCCCTTCTTGATGTCGGTCGGTTCTGTCATCAGATGCCTCTCGGTACGTCGAAATTGAAGACGGACGTGTCGAACGTGTTGTACGCCTCGTAGTCGAGGAGCTCGTAGAGTCGGGCGCGGGTCTGCATGCCGGCGACCTCGGACTTCAGCGAGCCCTCGGCGACGAGAGTGTCGAGGCCGCGCTCGGCCGCCCCCATCGCGATGCGCAGCAGGCTCACCGGATAGATGACGATGTCGATGCCGACGCTCTGCAGCTGCGCGGTCGTGAACAGCTCGCTCTTGCCGAACTCGGTCATGTTGGCGAGCAGCGGCACGTCGACGGCTGCCCGCATCGCTTCGAACTCGGTGAGGTCGGCCATCGCCTCGGGGAAGATCGCGTCGGCTCCCGCATCCACGAGCGCCTTCGCCCGGTCGGTCGCCGCAGCCAACCCATCGATGGCACGGATGTCGGTGCGCGCCATGATCAGCAGGTTCGGGTCCCGGCGCGCCTCGACCGCCGCACGGATGCGCTTGGTCGCGGTGTCGAGGCCGACCACGGCCTTGCCGTCGAGGTGCCCGCAGCGTTTCGGATTGACCTGGTCTTCGATGTGCAGGCCGGCCACTCCGGCATCCTCGAGCTCCTGCACGGTGCGGGCGACGTTCATCGGCTCGCCGAAACCGGTATCGGCGTCGACCAGGGTCGGCAGATCGGTCATCCGGCTGATCTGCTTGGCCCTGCCGGCGACCTCGGTGAGGGTGGTGAGCCCGATGTCCGGCAGGCCGAGGTCTGCGGCGATCACGGCGCCGGAGATGTAGACGCCGTCGAAGCCCTTCTCGCCGATGAGCCGCGCGCTGAGCGGGTTGAAGGCGCCGGGGAAGCTCAGCAGGTCACCGTTTCCGAGCGCCTCACGAAAGCGGACGCGCTTCTCGGCGGGGGTGACGTCGGTGTAGAGCATTTAGACCAGACCTCTCATCAGAACAGTCCCTTCGGGCCGGGCACCAGCAGGCCGGGGCGGGCGGTCACGGTGAGCCCGCCGAGCTGGGTCGCATCGAGGTCGGGCAGCAGCTGCACGAGCTCCAGGAAGCGTTCGATCTCGACCTGTTCGAGCACGCCGTCGGCGAGGGCACGGAACTTGGCGATGTACTGCTCGCGGCCGAACGGGTTCGCGCCGAGCGGGTGCGCGTCGGCGACGGCGATCTCGTCGACGATCACCGAACCGTCGCGGAGGGTGATGGCGACGCTGCCGCCGAAGGCCTTCTCGTCCGGGTCGTTCGAGTGGTAGCGGCGGGTCCACTCCGGGTCTTCCTCGGTGAAGACGCGGCTCCAGAGCGCGACGGTGTCCGGGCGGGATGCCCGCTCCGGCGCATAGGACGTCTCGTGATCCCACTCCCCGTCTTGCAGGGCGACGGTGAAGATGTACGGGATCGAATGGTCGAGCGTCTCGCGGCTCGCGGTCGGGTCGTACTTCTGCGGGTCGTTCGCGCCGGTACCGATCACCGTGTGGGTGTGGTGGCTGGTGCGGATGATGACGCGCTCGATCGTGTCCGGCCCGAGTTCCGGGTACCGCTGGTGCAGTCGCCGCGCCAGATCGATCCACGCCTGCGCCTGGTACTCCGCGGAGTGTTCCTTGGTGTAGCTGTCGAGGATGGCGCGCTTGGTCTCGCCGCGCCCCGGCAGCAACACCTCGTAGTGCGCGTCGGGGCCATCGAGCAGCCAGGCGATCACGCCGTCTTCGCCCTCGTAGATCGGCGTGGGGCTCGTCTGCCCGCGCATGGCCCGGTCGACCGCCTCGACAGCCATCTTGCCGGCGAAGGCGGGGGCGTGCGCCTTCCAGGTGGAGATCTCGCCCTTGCGCGACTGCCGGGTGGCGGTGTTCGTGTGCAGTGCCTGCCCGATGGACTGGAAGATCGTCTCGGGCGGGAGGCCGAGCAGGGTGCCGATGCCGGCGGCGGCGCTCGGGCCGAGGTGGGCGACATGGTCGATCTTGTGGGCGTGCAGGCTGATCGACTTCACCAGGTCGATCTGGATCTCGTAGCCGGTGGCGATGCCGCGCACGAGGTCGCGGCCACTGCGCCCGACGTGCTGCGCGACGGCGAGGATCGGCGGGATGTTGTCGCCCGGATGGGAGTACTCGGCGGCGAGGAAGGTGTCGTGGTAGTCGAGCTCGCGCACGGCGACCCCGTTCGCCCACGCCGCCCACTCCGGGCCGAACCGACCCGGGATGCCGAACACCGTCGACCCCGGAGCGTACGGGTGGTCTTCGGCCTGGGCCCGGGCCGCGACCGCCGGAGCCCGCGTGAGCGAGGCCGTCGCCACGGCGGCGTTGTCGATGATGCGGTTGATCACCATCTCGGTGACGTCGTCGGAGACCTCCACCGGGTCGGCGGCGACCTCGGCGATCTTCCAGGCGAGCTGGTCTTCGCGGGCGAGCTTCTCGTCACTGCGGTATACCCGCACCTGATTCAGTTGCACCCTTCCACCCTAGGACGCGTGCCAGGCATCCGCGCTGGGTTTTGTCATCCGCGCTAGTGCCGTAACCGGCGCGCGGATGACAAAGTCCAGCGCGGACGGTGGGCCCCGCGCGCCGTACCATGGAAGGCCATGCCTGACACCGCCGCCCCGCTCGACGTGGCAATCACCTTCCCCGAAGACCTGCCGGTCAGCCAGCGACGGGACGACATCGCGGCGGCCATCCGGGACCATCAGGTCGTCATCGTCGCCGGCGAGACCGGGTCGGGCAAGACCACCCAGCTGCCGAAGATCCTGCTCGAGCTCGGCTACCGCAGCATCGGCCACACGCAGCCCCGCCGTATCGCCGCCCGCACCATCGCCGAACGCATCTCCGTGGAACTGAGCACCGCGCTCGGCGGTCTCGTCGGCTACCAGGTGCGCTTCACCGACACCGTTTCCAAAGACACCCGGGTCAAGCTGATGACCGACGGCATCCTGCTCAACGAGATCCACCGCGACCGACTGTTGCGCAAGTACGACGCCATCATCATCGACGAGGCGCACGAACGCAGTCTCACCATCGACTTCCTGCTCGGCTACCTCAAGCAGCTGATGGCGAGCCGACCCGATCTCAAGATCGTCGTCACCTCCGCCACCATCGATCCGGAGAGCTTCGCGCGCCACTTCGCCGACGCCGCTGGAGTGCCCGCCCCGATCATCGAGGTCAGCGGGCGCACATACCCGGTCGAGGTGCGCTATCGACCGCTCGTCGCCGAAGTCCCGGTGGAGGACGACGAGGATGCTGCGGAGACCCGCGCAGACCTCGACCCGATGGAGGGCATCAACGCCGCCGTCGACGAGCTCGGCCGCGAGGGCTCGGGCGACATCCTGGTCTTCCTCAGCGGGGAGAACGAGATCCGGGATGCGGAGGAGGCAATCCGCGGACGTTCCCTCCCCGGTACCGAGGTCCTCCCCCTCTACGGCCGGCTCAGCTCCGCCGAGCAGCACCGCGTCTTCGAGACCAGCCGCACCCCCGGCACGCGGCGCCGCATCGTGCTCGCCACCAACGTCGCCGAGACCAGCCTCACCGTGCCCGGCATCAAGTACGTCATCGACGCCGGCACGGCCCGCATCAGCCGCTACAGCGTGCGCTCCAAGGTGCAGCGCCTGCCGATCGAGGCCATCAGCCAGGCCAGCGCCAACCAGCGCTCGGGCCGTTCGGGCCGCACCAGTGACGGCATCGCCATCCGTCTCTACTCCGAGGAGGACTTCCTCCGCCGCCCCGAGTACACGGAACCCGAGATCCTGCGCACCAATCTGGCCGCGGTCATCCTGCAGATGATCTCGCTCGGGCTCGGCGACATCGCCAGCTTCCCCTTCCTGCAGCCGCCGGACTCCCGCGGCATCAAAGACGGCCTCGACCTGCTGCGCGAGCTCAACGCGGTGACGAAGGACAACCAGATCACCCGCATCGGCAAGCAGCTCACCCAGCTGCCCATCGACCCGCGACTCGCTCGCATGGTCATCGAGTCGAAGCAGCACGGAACCACCCGCGAGGTCATGGCGATCGTCGCAGCCCTCAGCATCCAAGACCCGCGCGAGCGCCCGCTCGAGCGCCGCCCACAGGCCGACCAGCAGCACGCCCGCTTCGTCGACCCGACCAGTGACTTCCTCACCCTGCTGAACCTCTGGAACTACCTGGAGGAGAAGCAGAGGGAGCTCAGCGGCAATCAGTTCCGGCGCATGTGCAAGAGCGAGTACCTCAACTACCTGCGCGTGCGCGAGTGGAAAGACGTCTATCGCCAGCTCGAACGGATGACCAAGCAGCTCGGCCTCGTCGTCGGCTCCCCGAGTGTGAACCCGAACGGCATCCACCGCTCCCTCCTCGCCGGCCTGCTGAGCCAGATCGGCGTGAAAGACCCTTCGACAGGCTCAGGGGCCGGGTCGAAGAGCAAAGACGCCAAGGCCCGCGACTCCAAAGGTCCGTACATCGGCGCACGCCAGGTGCGCTTCAGCATCTTCCCCGGCTCGGCCCTCAACAAGAAGCAACCCGCCGAGATCATGAGCGCCGAGCTCGTCGAGACTAGCCGCCTGTTCGCCCGCACGAACGCTGCCATCGACCTCGCGTGGGCCGAGCCGATCGCCGGCGACCTGGTGAAGCGCAGCTACGGCGAGCCGCACTGGGAGAAGAAGCAGGGCGCCGCGGTCGCCTATGAGCGGGTGACACTGTATGGCGTCCCGATCGTTGCGCGCCGGCGGGTGCAGTTCAACCGGGTCGATCCGGGGTACGCGCGGGAGCTGTTCATCCGTCACGCCCTGGTCGAGGGCGAATGGGATCTCGACCGCACCAGCCAGCAGGTGAAGGCCTTCGACGTCGCCAATCGTCGCCTCCGGAAGGAGTTGGCCGAGCTGGAGGAGCGCACCCGGCGCCGCGACATCCTGTTCGACGACGAGGCGGTGTTCGAGTTCTACCAGCGGCGCATTCCGGCCGACGTCAGCACCCAGCGTGACTTCGAATCGTGGTGGAAGAAGGCGCGGCAGACGACGCCCGACCTGCTCACCATGACCGCCGAGAATCTGGTCGACGAGGAGGAGGCGACCACCGCCGTCGACGAGAACGCCTTCCCCAGCTATTGGCAGCAGGGTGACCAACGTCTGAGTCTGCGCTACCGCTTCGAGCCGGGAGCAGCGGATGACGGCGTCACCGTGCAGGTGCCTCTCGCCCTCCTGCCCGGGCTCTCCCCCACCGGCTTCGACTGGCAGGTGCCGGGCCTTCGCGAGCAACTGGTCACCGCGCTGATCAAGGCCCTGCCGAAGGCGATCCGTCGCAATGTCGTTCCCGCCGCCGACTGGGCGCGGAAATTGCTGCTGGAGCTGCCGACCACGCCGGGCCCGGAGTCGCTCGCGACCACCCTCGCCGCCGCCATCCAGCGCCTCACCTATGTGCCGGTGACCGCGGCCGACTTCGAGCGGGAGCGCGTACCGGGCCATCTGCTGGTGACCTTCGCGGTGCATGACGAGCGCGGAACCACCCTCGCCAGCGGCAAAGACCTGCGCGGGCTGCAGAAGCAGCTCGACTCGAGCGCCCGCGAAAGCGTGGCCCGGGCATCCGTCGCCGCCCAGGTCAGCGCCGCACGGCCGACCAGCGCGCTCGAACGGAAGGGCCTCACCAGCTGGGACTTCGACGAACTCCCCCGCGTACTCGACACCAAGCAGGGAGGCAACACGATCCGCGCCTATCCAGCCCTGGTCGACGAGGGCGCCAGCGTCGCCATCCGGCTGATGAGCACCCCCGCCGACCAGGCGCGCGCGATGCGCGGCGGCGTGCGGCGGATGCTGCAGCTCAGCATCCCCTCGCCCGTGTCGTACGTGCAGGAGCACCTGACCTCCGCCGAGAAGCTCAGCCTGGCGCAGAGCCCCTACCGCACCACGGCAGAGCTGTTCGCCGACTGCATGGCGGCCTGCATCGACGCCGTGGTCGACGGCCGCGAGATCTTCACGAGGTCGGACTTCGAGGCCGCGCGCGACGAGGTTTCGGCGACACTGCTCGACACGATGTTCCGCACGGTCTCGCTGGTCAGCAGGATCATCCTCGCCGGCCGAGCGGTCGAGAAGGCGATCAAGAACGCGTCCAGCGTCGCCCTTCTCAGCCCGCTCGCCGACGTGCGCGAGCAGCTGGGCAACCTGGTCTACCCGGGTTTCGTCTCGGCGACCGGGCTCGCGCAGCTGCGCCGCCTCCCCGTCTACCTGGCCGGCATCGAACACCGCATCGCCAAGCTCGGCGAGAACCTCGGTCGCGACAGGGTCTGGATGTCCGAAGTCCAGTCCGCCACGGAACGCTACCTGGCCGCCGGGGGCACCCTGCCGCTCCCGTCAGATCAGTCGCGAGGGCCCGGCCTGCCCGCCACCATCGTGCACGCCCGCTGGCTGCTCGAGGAGCTGCGGATCAGCCTTTTCGCCCAGCAGCTCGGCACGGCGGAGGCGGTCTCGCTGCAGCGCATCACGAAACTGCTGAGCAGCTGAAGTCCGCCGATTGAGTAGCGCACGCCCTCTAGGGCGTTCGCGTATCGCCCTTCGACAGGCTCAGGGACCGTACGGGCCCTGAGCTCGTCGAAGGGTCGTCGCGGCCTACTCAACCAACGTGGTCTCGTACTGCTTCACCAGCTCGCGCTTGAGCACCTTGCCGCTCGGTCCTAGCGGCAGCGAGTCGACGATCTCGACCCGGCGCGGGAACTTGTATGCGGCGAGCTTCTCCTCCGCATAGACCGCAAGCTCCCCAGCATCCGCCACCGCATCGGGCGCCAGCACGACGCAGGCCATGATCTCCTGCCCGTGCGTCTCGTGCGCCACCCCGAACACGGCCGCGCTCGACACCGCGGGATGCGCGACCAGCACCTCCTCGACCTCGCGCGGGTACACGTTGTAGCCGTTGCGCAGGATCATGTCCTTCTTGCGGTCGACGATCCAGAGGTAGCCGTCATCGTCCTTGGTGCCGAGATCGCCGGTACGGAACCAGCCGTCCACGATCGCCTTCGCCGTCTCCTCGGGCAGGTTCAGGTACCCGATCATGAGGTTGTGACCGCGCACTACGATCTCGCCGAGCTCGCCGTGCGGCAGCAGCTCGATGCGGTCGTCGACGTCCGACCGAGCGATCTCGACATCCACTCCCCAGATCGGCTGGCCGATGCTGCCGACCCGGGGCTCGCGCCCGATGTGGTTGAAGCTCGCGACCGGGCTCGTCTCGGTGAGACCGTAGCCCTCGTAGATGACGACGCCGAACTCCTCGCGGAAGCGCTCGATCACCGCCAGTGGCAGGGATGCCCCTCCCGAGATCGCGTACTTGAGCTTCGGCCGCTCGTCGGTCGCCTTCGCCGCCTCGAGCAGGGCGATGTACATGGTGGGGACGCCCATCATGATCGTGCACTCGCTGTCGATGAGGGTGCGCAGCGCCGTCGCACCGTCGAACTTCGGCAGCAGCACGATCCGAGACGTCGCCCGCAGGCCGGTGTTCAGCGCCACGGTCTGCCCGAAGGTGTGGAACAGGGGCAGACCGCCGAAGATCACGTCCTCCGACACCATCTCGAAGGTGTTGAGCAGCAGCGTGTTGGTCTGCTCGACCAGGGCGAAGTGGCTGCCCATCGCCCCCTTCGGTTTGCCGGTGGTGCCGCTGGTGTACAGAATCGTCGCGGTGTCGAAGGGATCCATCGGCAGGTAGGTTCGGATCGGTTCGGCGTCTGCTGCCAGGACCTCCAGCGGACGGATGCCCTCGACGGGTTCCGGGGCGAGCACCGACAGCACCGGAACCCCGGCCTTGGCCGCGCCCTTCGCCCCCTCGCCGAGCAGCGGCGCCGCGCAGATCAGCATCGTCGATCCCGAGTCGCGCAGCACATACTCGATCTCGTCGCTCTTGAGCAGCGCGTGGATCGGTACGACGATCGCGCCGAGACTGAGCACCGCGTAGTAGACCCGCGGGAAGTCGGCCACGTTCGGGATCAGCACCGCCACCGGGTCGCCCGGGCTCACGCCCAGCGCCGCAAGGGCGCCCGCGTAGCGCCGCGTCTGCTCCCACAGTTCGGCATAGGTGGTCTCCACTCCACCGACGACGATGGCGACCTTGTCGGGGGTGCGCACGGCGGATTCGGAGAGGATCGCGGCGACGGAGATGGTCGCATTGCTGTGGTCTGACATGGTGACTCCTTCGTCGACGCTGACGGTGATGACTGCTGTGCAGGTATTCGGAACGGTACGCGTTTCCGCCTGCCGAGGCCAGCATCCGCGTGCCAGCATGGGCGAATGGTTGACGACGCGAAGACGGCCCTGAAGCGCTACCTCGATGCGGCCCGCACGAACCTTCTCTGGAAGCTCGACGGACTGGACGACTACGACATCCGGCGCCCGCTCGTCCCGACCGGTACCAACCTCCTCGGCCTGGTGAAGCACGTGGCGAGCGTGGAGGCGGGCTACCTCGGCGACGTGTTCGGACGTCCGTCGCCGGAGTCACTGCCCTGGTTCGACGACGACGCCGAGGCGGATGCCGACATGTGGGCGACCGCGGAACAGTCGCGCGACGACATCGTGGCCCTCTACCGCCGGGTCTGGGAGCACTCCGACGAGACCATCCGTGATCTCCCCCTGGACACGGTCGCCGAGGTGCCGTGGTGGTCGGAGGCGCGGCGCGAGGTGACTCTGCAGGAGATCATCGTGCACATGATCGCCGAGACCAACCGTCACGCCGG
>JBEVGK010000122.1:0-7209 GCA_040511795.1 Lacisediminihabitans sp.
GATCTTGCTGGTCGCCGACACCGGGATGATCGCCTCCCACTCCCGCAGCTGCGACACCGCCAGCAGCTGGGCGGCGACGGCGGGGCGCGAGGCGGCGTCGATCTTGGTCACGATCGCGACCTTCTTGGCCCGCGGGAAGGAGTCGAGCTGTTCATTGATGTATCGATCGCCCGGGCCGAGCTCCTCGTCGGCCGGTACACAGAACCCGACCACGTCGACGTCGCCGAGCGTGGACTGCACGATCGAGTTGAGCCGCTCGCCGAGGAGGGTTCGCGGGCGGTGCATGCCCGGAGTGTCCACCAGGATGAGCTGGCCCTGTTCCGAGTGCGCGATGCCCCGGATGGCGCGGCGCGTGGTCTGCGGCTTCGACGAGGTGATCGCGACCTTCTCGCCGACCAGCGCATTGGTCAGCGTGGACTTTCCCACGTTCGGGCGCCCCACGAAGGAGACGAAGCCCGCTCGGAATTCGGCGTCATTCAGCATTGTCGTCTCCAGTGGTGGTGCGGCGGAACGCGGTCTGCGCGTCGAAGAGGGCCTGATCGCGCTCGACCAGCACGGTGCTGAGTCGCTTGCGACGACCCTCCGTGCGGTCGGCGGTAAGGATGAGTCCAGAGTACGTGGCGGTGGAGCCCGCGAGGGGCAGCCTTCCGAGGGCCTTGGTGAGCAGACCGCCGACTGAGTCGACGTCGTCGTCCTCCAGCTCGATGTCGAACAGCTCCCCCAGCTCGTCCACCGGCAGGCGTGCCGCGACGCGGTATCGCCCGTCGCCGAGACTCTCGACCTCGGTGACCTCGTGGTCGTACTCGTCGGAGATATCACCGACGAGCTCCTCGATCAGGTCCTCGAGGGCCACCAGCCCCGCGATGCCGCCGTACTCGTCCACGACCATGGCGAGGTGGTTCGACTCGAGCTGCATCTGCCGCAGGGTGTCGTCCGCCTTCTTCGACTCCGGGATGAACAGCGCGGGCCTCGCGAGCGAGTCGACGGTGACCCCGTCGAGCCCCTTCGGTCGCTCGTAACTGAGGCGCGCGACATCCCGCAGATAGAGGACGCCGATCACCTCGTCGACGTCCGACCCGATCACCGGCATGCGCGAGACGCCCTTGCTGAGGAACAGTCCCATCGCGGTGCCGACGTCTTCGACCGCGTCGATGGTGACCATGTCGGTGCGCGGGATCATCACCTCGCGCACCACGGTGTCGTTGAACTCGAAGATCGAATGGATGAGCTCGCGGTCGTCCTCCTCGAGCACATCGAGCTCCGTGGCCTCGTCGACCATGCTGAGCAGCTGCTCCTCCGACGAGAAGGTCGCGGTGCGCCCCGGGGTAACCCGGTTGCCGATGGCGACCAGCGCCGCCGCGACCGGGCCGAGAAAGGAACGGATGGCGTGCACCAGTCCCGCAGAGAACCGCATGACCGCGCGGGCGTGAACTCGCCCCACACTGCGCGGACTCGACCCGACCAGCACGAACGACACCACGGTCATGATCAGCACGGCGATGATCAGCGCCCACCACCACGGCAATCGGTAGGCCAGGGAGAGCGAGACCAACACTGCCGCGGCGGTCTCGGCGACCACCCGCATGAAGTTGATCGCGTTGATGTGCGCGCCGACATCCATCGCGATCGCGGTGAGGGATTTGCGGGAGCGACGCGAGGTGGCCGCCATCTCGAGCAGGTCGGCGCGGGAAAGCACACTGAGCGCGGAGTCGACCGCGGCGAGAAGGCCGCCGAAGATCACCAGCAGTACGGCGACGCTGATGAAGATCGGGATCACGGCGCTAGTCCGTCGACTGTTCGGAGGTCGACTGCTCGGAGGCCGGCTGTTCCGACCTCAGCCGCGGGAAGGTCACCTGGGGCGAGACCGCCGCGTCGGTGCGGGCGAAGGCCATGAGGATCTCCTTCTGCAGGCCGAACATCTCCCTCTCCTCGTCGGGCTCCGCGTGATCGAAGCCGAGCAGGTGCAGGATGCCGTGGGTCGTCAGCAGAAGCAGCTCGTCGAGCGTGGAATGGCCCGCCGCCTCGGCCTGCACTATCGCGACCTGCGGGCAGAGCACGATGTCGCCGAGCAGACCAGCGGGCGTGATGGCATCTTCGGTGCCGGGCCGCAGCTCGTCCATGGGGAAGCTAAGGACATCCGTCGGTCCCGGCTCGTCCATCCACTGCAGGTGCAGCTGTTCCATCGCACCCTCGTCGACGAGCACGATGGCGAGCTCGGCGTCACGGTGCACGTGGAGGCTGTCGAGCGTGAAGGCCGCGAGGCGCAGCAGCGCGCCCTCGTCCACCGGGATGGTCGACTCGTTGTTGATCTCGACGGTCATTCCGCACGTCCCTGCTTCTCACGATGGTTCTCGCGCTCGTACCGATCAGCGAGCTTCTCGGAGTCGTACTTGGTGTAGGCGTCGACGATGCGGCCGACCAGATTGTGGCGCACGACATCCTGGCTGGTGAGCCGGGCGAAGTGGATCTCATCGATATCGTCGAGCACCCGGGTGACCAGTTGGAGCCCACTCGCTCCGACGGGGAGGTCGACCTGGGTGATGTCGCCGGTGACGACCATCTTCGAGCCGTGGCCGAGCCGGGTGAGGAACATCTTCATCTGCTCGGGGCTGGTGTTCTGCGCCTCGTCGAGCACGACGAACGCCTCGTTGAGAGTGCGGCCGCGCATGTAGGCGAGCGGGGCGACCTCGATGGTGCCGGCCGCGAGCAGCTTGGGCACGATCTCAGGGTCCATCATCTCGTTGAGCGCGTCGTAGAGCGGGCGCAGATACGGGTCGATCTTGTCGGTGAGGCTGCCGGGCAGATAGCCCAGTCGCTCACCGGCCTCGACCGCCGGACGGGTCAGGATGATGCGGCTCACCTCCTTGCGCTGGAGAGCCTGCACCGCCTTCGCCATCGCCAGGTAGGTCTTGCCGGTACCGGCGGGGCCGATGCCGAACACGATGGTGTTCTCGTCGATCGCGTCGACGTAGTCCTTCTGCCCGAGCGTCTTGGGGCGGATGCTCTTGCCGCGACTGGTCAGGATCGCCTGGCTGAGCAGTTCGGCGGGGCTCGATCGCGGATCGTTGCGCAGGATCTTCGCTGACTCGTTCACTTCCTGCTCTCCGAAATCGCGGTCGCCGCGCACCATCTCGATCAGCTCGTCGACGAGCCGTGCGGCAGCGTGCACCTGATCGGTATCGCCCTCCAGCGTGATCTCGTTACCGCGAACGAGCACGGTGACCAGCGGATACTGGCGCTCAATGGTCGTGAGCAGTCTGTCCTGAGGACCGAGGAGTCGCACCATGGCGACGCCATCGACGCGCATCTCGATGCGATCCGTCGCGCTACCGGTGGGACCGGGAATGGAACTATCAGGCAAGTGAGCCTTCCGGCAGGTTGCCGCCCAGCAGGTGGGCGTGCACGTGGAAAACGGTCTGTCCGACGGACGGACCGGTGTTGAAGACGAGACGGTACTCGCCCGCGCTGTGCTCGTCGGCGAGCTGCTGCGCGGTGGCGACGATCTCGGCCAGGAGGGCGGGGTCACCCGCCGCGAGCTCGCTGACGGTGCGGTACTCGGCGGTCTTCGGCACCACCAGCAGGTGCACGGGTGCCTGCGGGGCGATGTCGCGGAAGGCGATCACCCGCTCGTTCTCGAAGACGATGTCGGCAGGGATGGCGCGCTCCACGATGAGCTCGAAGACGGACTTCTCGGCACTGTCGGACATGAGGTCAATCTTAAGTGAGAGCCCCGCACTCGCGCGCGGCCGTTCGCTGTCAGCGGTGCCGTTACCAGCGGCGTCGCTCCCAGCGGCGTCGCTACCAGCGGCCGAGTTTCGCGCTGAGCACGGCGATCGCCGCCGGCCCCGCGGTAGAGGTGCGCAGCACGTTCTCGCCGAGCCGCACCAGCTCGGCGCCTGCACCCTCCAGCCGCGACAGCTCTGCCGGCGCGATGCCGCCCTCGGGTCCGACCACCACGACGAGGTCGCGGCCATCCAACTCCAGTCCGCTGAGCGCCGCACCGGCGGTGGGGTCGAGCACGAGCATCCGTGTCTCCTTCGCCAGGAGGGCGAGCTGCGCGGTGGAGACGAGGTCGCCGACCTCCGGGATCCACGCTCGCACCGACTGTTTGGTCGCCTCGCGCACGATCGCCATCCAGCGGTCGTGACCCTTGCGCACCTTGGGGCCCTCCCACTTGGAGATGGAGCGCTGCGCCGACCACGGGATCACACCATCGACGCCGAGCTCCGTCGCCTGCTGCACGGCGTACTCGTCGCGGTCGCCCTTCGCGAGCGCCTGGGCCAGCCAGATCGCCGGGCTCGCGGGGGCGACGGATGACACCCGCTCGACCTTCACGGAGAACTCGCTCGGCGCGGCACTCACCACCGCACCGGTCGCGACGAAGCCGGACCCGTTGCCGATCGCGATCGACTCCCCCGCCTGGATGCGGCTGACGGTCACCGCGTGCTTGGCCTCGGCGCCGGTCACCGAGATCGTGGCGCCGACCTCGACCGGCTCGAGATCCTCATTCAGATAGAAGTGCGCCATGCGCGGTATTCCCTTCGATAACGCAGCCCCCTCGGAAACGCAGCCCCCTCGGAAACTCAGGACTGTGGTCGGGCCGCTCGCGCGGGTGCTGTGAGTATCGGGCAGCGCGGGACTCGGCCGTGACCATTGTCCTGAGTTTCCGTAACCCTCGCGCGGGTCTGACCGTCTAGATGTTGAGGAAGCGGTCGCGCAGCTTCTGGAACAGCCCCTGCTGGAAGTGGGTCAGGGTCGGCGCGGCCGGCTTGCGCAGGTCGGCGAACTGCTTCATCAGGTTCTGTTCCTTGTGGTTCAGCTTCGTCGGCGTCGCCACCTGGATGCCGATCTTGAGGTCGCCGCGACCATTGCCACGCAGGCGGGTGATGCCGCGGTCCTTCACCGTGATGACCTCGGCGCTCTGGGTTCCCGGCTTGATCTCGATGGCGACCTCACCGTCGAGCGTCTTCAGCGTGGTCTTGGTACCGAGGATGGCATCCGTCATCTGCACCTCGAGGGTGGCGAGGAGGTCGTCACCGTTGCGGCTGTAGACGTCGTGGTGACGCACCTTGATCTCGAGGTAGAGGTCACCGTTCTGGCCACCGGCCGGTCCGACCTCGCCCTGGTTCGGCAGCTGCAGGCGCAGGCCGGTGTCGACTCCCGCAGGGATGTCGACGGGGATGCTGCGGCGCGCGCGAACGCGACCCTGGCCCTGGCAGGTGGGGCAGGGGTTCGGGATGACGGTGCCGTAACCGCGGCAGGTGCCGCAGGGGCTCGAGGTCATCACGTTGCCGAGGAGGCTGCGCACCGTGCGCTGGATCTGGCCGGTGCCGTGGCAGATGTCACAGGTGACCGGCTGCGTACCCGGCGCGCAGCACGAGCCGTTGCAGGTCTCACAGAGGATCGCGGTGTCCACCTCGATGTCGCGGGTGGTGCCGAAGATCACGTCGTCGAGGTCCACCTCGACGCGCACGAGGGCGTCCTGGCCGCGCTCCCGGCGCGACCGCGGGCCGCGGGTCTGCTGTCCGCCGCCGAAGAAGGTCTCGAAGATGTCACCGAAGCCGCCGAAGTTGCCGCCGCCGAATCCGGCCTGCGGGCCGGCGTCGAACTGCTGGCGCTGCTGCGGGTCGGAGAGCACGTCGTAGGCGTGAGTGACGAGTTTGAAGCGCTCCGAGGCATCCGCCCCCGGGTTCACGTCGGGGTGCAGCTCGCGGGCCAGACGCCGATACGCCTTCTTGATCTCGTCGGCGGAGGCGTTCCGGTCGACGCCGAGTACTTCGTAGTGGTCTGCCACAGTGATCCTTTACAGTTCCGGCGCAGCATCGACGGCTCTCTGCCGGTCGATGACACCGATGTCAGTCAGTTCTCGCCGAGGAGGCGGGAAAGATAGCGGGCGACGGCTCGCACCGCCGCCATGTTGTTCGAATAGTCCATGCGGGTGGGGCCGAGCACGCCCAGTCGTGACAGTTCACCACTCGAGGTCGAGTATCCGCTGGTAAGCACGGACGTCTCCCCCAGCCCGAACGACGCGTTCTCCTGCCCGATCGAGACGGCGAAACCGTTCTGGTCCGGCGCCATCTCGCCGAACAGGCGCAGCAGCGTCACCTGCTCCTCGATCGCCTCGAGCACCGGGTAGATGCTTCCGGAGAAGTCCTCCTCCGTGCGCACCAGGTTGGCGGCACCAGCCATCACGAGCTTGTCGGAGCGGTTCGCCAGCACCTGTTCGATCAGCGCGACCGTGATCAGCTCGACGGTCGCGGCGCTGTCCCGGGAGAACTGGGTCGGCAGCGCGGCGAGCTTCTCCGCCGCCTCCGCCAGCCCGAGGCCGCCGAGGCTCGAGTTGAGCTTGGTGCGCAGCTCCTCGAGGAAAAGGTCCCCGAGCTCCGTCGGGATGTCGATGAGGCGCTGCTCCACGCGACCGGTGTCGGTGATCAGCACCGTCATCATGCGGGACGAGGAGAGCCGCACCAGCTCGATGTGACGGATGCGGGAGCGGCTGAGCGACGGGTACTGCACCAGCGCGACCTGATGGGTCAGCTGCGAGAGCAGCCGCACGGTGCGACTCAGTACCTCGTCGAGGTCGGTGGACGCGCCGAGGAAGGTCTCGATCGCGGTGCGCTGAGCGGATGTCAGCGGCCGCAGGTCGGCGAGCTGGTCGACGAACACGCGGTAGCCCTTGTCGGTCGGGATGCGGCCGGACGACGTGTGGGGCGCCGCGATGAGTTCCTCCTCCTCGAGGAGTGCCATGTCGTTGCGGATGGTGGCGGCGGACACGCCGAACGAGTGCCGGTCGACGATCGACTTCGACCCGACGGGCTCGCGGGAGGCGATGTAGTCCTGCACGATGACCCGCAATACCTCGAGACTGCGCTCGGAGACCATGACACCACCTCTCAAGACCTGGGCGATCGCTTTAGCACTCGCCTACTCAGACTGCCAATTGTACCGCGAGAAATAGGGGGTAACCCATTGCACGGCGCGCCGCGAAGGCGCTAGCTTATGCACGTGTTCGCACCGGCGCGTCACACGGTGCGCACACAGGCCAGTCCTCCACATTTCCGACCGCAGTACGTCGAAAGGCACATGAGATGACCGAACCAACACCGGCGGCTCCGGCTCCTCAGCCCGCCGCTCCGTTCACCGCCGCCGAGGACAAGCAGTACTCGACGCTGGCGACATTCCTCAACATCATCGTTCTCATCCCTGGTC
>JBEVGK010000123.1:0-4092 GCA_040511795.1 Lacisediminihabitans sp.
TCAGCCTGGCAGGTCAGCCGGCCGGCTTGATCAGGTAGCCGACCCCACGCACCGTGTGGATCATCGGCTGGGCATCGGCATCGATCTTCTTGCGCAGATAGGAGATGTAGATCTCGACGATGCTGGAGCGGCCGCCGAAGTCGTACGACCAGACCCGGTCGAGGATCTGCGCCTTGCTCATCACGCGCCGCGGGTTGCGCATGAGGAAGCGCAGCAGCTCGAACTCGGTGGCCGTGAGCTCGATCAGGCGGCCCTCGCGGCGTACCTCGTAGCTCTCCTCGTCGAGCACCAGGTCGCCCACGCGCAGCAGCGGATCACTGGAGTCGGCGATCACGATGCTGGAGCGCCGGATGAGGCCGCGCAGGCGCGCGACCAGCTCCTCGAGGCTGAACGGCTTGGTGACGTAGTCGTCGCCTCCGGCGGTGAGGCCGGCGATGCGGTCGTCGAGGGCGTCCTTGGCGGTGAGGAAGAGGATGGGGGTGTCCTGCCCGTCGTCGCGGAGGCGTTTCAGCACGGCCAGGCCGTCGATGTCGGGCAGCATGACGTCGAGCACGACGACATCCGGCTGGAATTCGCGGATCAGCTGGATCGCGCCGCGCCCCTCGGCGGCCGTGCGCACCTCCCAGCCCTCGTAGCGCAGAGCCATGCTGAGCAGGTCGCTGAGGGTGGCCTCGTCGTCGACGACCACCACCCGTACGGGCGAGCCGTCGGCACGGCGGAGTTTGGGGAGCGCGGTCGCAGTCTTGTCGGTCACCCTCCCTACTATCCCGAGTTTCCTATGAACCGCCTATGTTTCGCCCAAACCTTCTCTGAGACAGTTCGACTTGAGCCATCTGCAGGGTTGTCCCGCGAAACACCCTGCATGTGACGCAAGTCGAGACCCGATCACAACTCATGGGCGACCTTTAGGGCGTCCATACGGTTTACATAGCTTCGGGCTGCACGGTGGCCACCATGAACAGATCCCGCCGCATAGTCGTCAACACCTCGTTGGCCGTCGTCGCGCTAGGAGCCCTCGTCGGGGGCTACTTCCTCGTCGCCAATCCCTTCGCCGCCGCGAGCTCCGCCTCCGCGACCCAGCTCACCTCCACGGTGAAGGAGGGCGCGGTGTCGAGCAGCATCACGGCGAGCGGCTCGATCGCCCCGGTGAGGGAGGTCGCGGCATCCTTCGCGGTCTCGGGCACCATCGCCACCGTCGACACCACGCTCGGCGCGACCGTCACGGCGGGCCAGGTGATGGGAACGCTCGACACCACCGACCTCACCGCGGCGGTCACCAAGGCGACCAACGCTCTGACCGCCGCCAAGGCGCAGCTCGCCAGCGCGAAGAGCAGTGTGACCGCCGCCACGGCGAGCGCGGCAGCGGGTGGCAACGACCAGAGCAGCTCTGCTCAGGGTTCAACGGCACAGCAGCAGGTGACCGCGGCCCAGTCCAGCGTCTCCGACGCGACGGATGCCCTGGCCACCGCCACGGCGAACCTCGCCTCCGCGACGCTGACCGCCCCCATCACGGGCCTCGTCACCGCGGTGAACGGAACGGTCGGCGGCAGTGCCAGCGGTTCCGCCTCGAGTAGTTCTTCCGGCACGGCGAGCGCGGGCAGCGGCACCACGACGACCACGAGCAGCGGCTTCGTGACCATCGCCGACGTCAGTTCCATGACGATGACGGCGGCCATCGCCGAGGCGGACATCGCGTCCGTGACCGTCGGCCAGGCGGCATCCGTCACCTTCCCGGCGCTCCCCGCTGTAGACGGCACCGACGTGACAGCCACCGCGAAGGTCACCGCGATCTCCCCGACGGCGACCACCAGCAACTCGGTCGTCACGTACGCCACCACGCTCACCCTCGATGCGATCCCCGCGGGCCTGCGCCTCGGCCAGACCGCGAGCGCCACCATCACCACGGCGAGCTCTACGGCGACGGCGCTGTACGTGCCGACCGCCGCCATCACCACCGCGAATGGAACCTCGACCGTGAAGGTCGTCTCCAGCAGCGGCACGACCACCACGAAGACGGTGACCCTCGGCGTCGTCGGCGACAGCGGCACCGAGATCACGTCCGGCCTGAAGGTGGGGCAGACGGTGGTCATCGGAACCGTGGCGGCGACCACAGGCACTACGGGGACGACGGGCACCGGCACAGGAACAGGCACGGGAACCCGCGGCAACTTCGGCGGCACGGGCGGCACCGGCGGCGCCCCGACCGGCGGATTCCCGGGAGGCGGAAACTGATGACCGGTCTCGGGATCGACCGTCCGCCCGTCCTGCGGCTGCAGGGCATCCAGCAGGTCTACGGCACCGGCGAAGCATCCGTTCACGCACTCCGCGGCATCGACCTCGACGTGGCACAGGGTGACTACGTCGCCATCATGGGCCCGTCCGGCTCGGGCAAGTCCACGTTGATGAATCTGCTCGGCTGCCTCGACATCGCCTCCGACGGCGTCTACGAGCTGGCCGGCCACGACGTGCGCAGCCTCACCGAGCGCGAACTCGCGAAGGTGCGCAACGAGGAGATCGGCTTCGTGTTCCAGAGCTTCAACCTGGTGCCGCGGATGACCGCGCTCGCCAACGTGGAACTCCCGCTGATCTACGGCGGGGTCCGCCGCGCCGAGCGACGCCGACTCGCCCTCGAAGCCCTCGACCTGGTCGGCCTCGCCGACCGCGCCGACCACCAGCCGCAGCAGCTCTCGGGCGGCCAGCAGCAGCGCGTGGCCATCGCCCGCGCGCTCGTCACCTCCCCCACCCTGGTGCTCGCGGACGAGCCGACCGGAAACCTCGACAGCGCGTCGACCGAGGAGATCCTGTCCATCCTCGACTCGCTCGCCGACGCCGGGCGAACGATCGTGATCATCACCCACGAGGAGAACGTGGCGGAACGCGCTCACCGCATCCTCACCATCAGCGACGGACTGATCATCCGCGACACCGCGGGGGTACTCCAGTGAGCTTCTTCGAGATCCTGCGCTCCGCGATGCGCGGCGTCACGGCCAACAAGCTGCGCTCCGTCCTCACGCTGCTGGGCGTCACGATCGGCGTCGGCTCGGTCATCCTGCTGCTCGCCGTCGGCAACGGCTCGGCCCAGACCGTGCAGAACGCGATCGCGGGCCTCGGCACCAACACCCTCACCGTGCGCGCCAGCCAGGTCGGCGGCGGGGGTGGAGGCGGCACGACGACCGCCTCGACCGCAGGGTCGAGCGTGAAGACGATCACGACCGCGGTCGCCGATCAGCTCGACAGCGCCGGCCTCGGGCACGTGAAGGAGGTGGTGCCGCAGGTGAGCACGAGTCTCACCGTGTCATCGACCAGCACATCTTCGACCGATGTCTCGGTGATCGGCTCGACAGCGGAGTACTTCGACGTCTCGACCGCGAAGGTCGCCTCCGGGGCCGCCTTCACGGCAGCGGATGTCACGACCTCCGCCAAGGTGGCCGTCATCGGTTCCGAGCTCGCGACCACCCTCTATCCCACCGGTTCGGCGCTCGGTCAGACGGTCTCCGTCGACGGCTCCTCGTTCACCGTGGTCGGCATCCTGGCACCCCAATCGAGCTCAGGGTTCACCGACCCGAACACCGTCGTGATCGCCCCGATCACACGCATTCAGAAGTCGTACACCGGTTACGGCGCGGTCAGCACCCTCACCGTGCTGGCAACCAGCTCGGATGACGTGACCGCCGCCCAGGGCGAGATCACCGTGATGCTCAATCAGCTGCTCGGCGTCACCGACACGAGCGACGAGCCGTTCACGGTCACCAACCAGAGCTCCCTGCTGGAGACCGCCGCGGCGAGCGCCACCAGCTTCACGGTGCTGCTCGGGGCGGTGGCGGCGATCAGCCTGCTCGTCGGCGGAATCGGTGTCACGAACGTGATGCTCGTCACCGTCACCGAACGAACCCGGGAGATCGGCATCCGCAAGGCACTCGGGGCGACCCGGGGCGCCATCCTCGGTCAGTTCCTCACCGAAGCGGCAACACTGACGCTGCTCGGCGGGGTGCTCGGCGTGATCGGTGCGGTGATCGGGACGCACTGGGAGATCAACGGCACCCAGCCGGTGATCCTCGGCTATTCGATCCCGCTCGCCCTCGGCGTCTCGGT
>JBEVGK010000124.1:0-11895 GCA_040511795.1 Lacisediminihabitans sp.
GAGGCTGGCCGGGGTAGGCACTCCGCGACCGCGAGTTGTCACTGGTGTACCTGTTTCGCGCGCGAACAGGGACTCGAGTGACAACTCGCGGGGAAGATGGGGGCGAGCGGGCGCGGGGCAGGGCCAGAGAGGCAGCCCGCGCGGCACCTGGCCCCGGCCCCCTCCCGTAGAATTACCACGACCGGCACTCCCTCTATCCAGGAGCATCTCGCCACGTGAGCACCTCTACGTCCAGCCCCTCCCCCGCCGCCTCGAACGTCGTCAGCGCACCTGACACCGTCGCCAACGCGAAGGCCACCCCGGAGAAGGAGCAGCCGTACGCGGCGCTCGGCCTCACCGAGTCGGAGTACCTCAGCATCCGTTCCATCCTCGGGCGGCGTCCGACCAGTGGCGAGCTCGCGATGTACTCGGTCATGTGGAGCGAGCACTGCTCGTACAAGTCGTCGAAGCGCTACCTGCGCCAGTTCGGCGACAAGGTCACCCCCGCCATGAAGAAGAACCTCATGGTCGGCATGGGTGAGAACGCCGGCGTCATCGACGTCGGCCAGGGCTGGGCGGTCACCTTCAAGATCGAGAGCCACAACCACCCCTCCTACATCGAGCCCTTCCAGGGCGCCGCGACCGGCGTCGGCGGCATCGTGCGCGACATCATCTCGATGGGCGCTAGCCCGGTCGCCGTCATGGACGCCCTCCGCTTCGGTGCGATTGATGACCCCGATACGGCCCGCGTCGTGCACGGCGTCGTCTCCGGAATCAGCTTCTACGGCAACTGTCTGGGACTTCCGAACATCGGCGGCGAGACCTGGTTCGACCCGGTGTACCAGGCGAACCCGCTGGTCAACGCGCTCGCGGTCGGGGTGCTGCGCCACGAAGACCTGCACCTGGCTAACGCCAAGGGCGTGGGCAACAAGGTCGTTCTGTTCGGTGCGCGCACCGGCGGAGACGGCATCGGCGGGGCATCCATTCTCGCCTCCGACTCGTTCTCCGAGGGCGGCCCGACCAAGCGTCCGGCCGTTCAGGTCGGAGACCCCTTCGCCGAGAAGGTACTCATCGAGTGCTGCCTCGAACTGTTCCAGCAGGGTCTGGTGGAGGGCATCCAGGATCTGGGCGCCGCCGGTATCAGCTGCGCGACCAGCGAGCTCGCCTCCAACGGCGACGGCGGCATGTTCATCGAGCTCGAGAAGGTGTTGCTGCGCGACCCGACCCTCACCGCCGAGGAAATCCTCATGTCGGAGAGCCAGGAGCGGATGATGGCGATCGTCACGCCCGACAAGCTCGAGGGCTTCCTCGCCGTCGTGAACAAGTGGGATGTCGAAACCAGCGTGCTGGGCGAGGTCACCGACTCGGGGCGCCTGGTCATCAACTGGCACGGCGCGGAGATCGTCTACGTCGAGCCGCGCACCGTCGCCCTCGACGGGCCGGTGTACGACCGCCCGGTCGCCTACCCGACCTGGATCGCCGCCCTGCAGGCCGACACCGCGGCGACCCTGCCGCGCGCCAGCACCGATGACGACCTCAAGGCGCAGGCCACGGCGCTGCTCGGCAGTGGCAACCTCGCCTCCAAGGAGTGGATCACCAACCAGTACGACCGCTATGTCGGCGGCAACACTGCGCTCAGTTTCCCCGACGACGGCGGCATGGTGCGCGTCGACGAGGAGAGCGGCCTCGGCTTCGCCGTCGCAACGGACGCCAACGGCCGCTACGCCCAGCTCGACCCGTACCGCGGTGCGCAGCTCGCCCTCGCCGAGGCCTTCCGCAACGTCGCCGTGAGCGGCGCCACCCCGGTCGCGGTCAGCGACTGCCTCAACTTCGGCTCGCCGGAGAACCCCGAGGTGATGTGGCAGTTCTCGAAGGCCGTCGAAGGACTGGCCGACGGATGTCTGGAGCTCGAGATCCCCGTCACCGGCGGCAACGTCAGCTTCTACAACCAGACCGGCGACGTGCCGATCCACCCGACCCCGGTCGTCGCCGTGCTCGGCGTGATCGACGACGTGGCCGAGCGCATCCCCTCCGGCTGGCAGGACGAGGGAAACAACATCTACCTGCTCGGCACCACCCGCGACGAGCTGGACGGCTCGGCCTGGGCGGGCGTCGTTCACGACCACCTCGGTGGCATGCCGCCGCTGGTCGACTTCCCGGCCGAGCAGCGACTCGCGGGGCTGATCAAGGCGGCCTCCGATCAGAACATCATCGCCTCGGCGCACGACCTCTCCGACGGCGGCCTGATCCAGGCGGCTTCGGAGTCTGTGCTGCGCTTCGGCATCGGCGCCCGGCTCTGGATCACCGAGCTCATGCAGCGCGACGGCATCGACGCGACGGCCGCCCTGTTCTCCGAATCCGGGGCCCGCGCGATCGTGAGCGTGCCGCGCGAGGACGACGTACGTTTCGTCGGGCTGTGCGAGGGCCGCGGCATCCCGGCCCTGCGCATCGGCGTGACCGACGGTGACAGCCTCGAGCTGCAGGACCGCTTCACCCTCAGCCGTGACGAACTGCAGTCCACCTACCGCAACACGCTGCCGCAGCACTTCGGCGACGTGGTCGGCTACACCAGCGTCAACTGATGTCGGCCCAGCCCGAGGTCGCGCAGCGCTTCGTCGGGCTGGTCGCCGTCGTCATCGGCGGCGCTCGCGGCATCGGTCACGCCACCTCGCTGCGGCTCGCCGCCGAGGGTGCGCGAGTGGTCGTCGCCGATCAGTCACTCGCTGAGGAGACGGCTGCGGAGATCGTCGACCTCGGCGGCTCTGCGCTCGGTCTCACCGTCGACGCGACCGATAAGGACGCGGTCGAGCGGATGTTCGCGGAGCTCGGCGACCTCGACGTGCTCGTGAATTGCCCCGCCCACGCCACTGACACCCCGTTCGAGCAGGTGTCGGAGCGCGAGTTCGACCTCGACGTGACCGTGACGCTGAAGGCGCCGTTCGTCTGCATCCAGGCGGCGTTGCCCGCGCTGCTGCGGTCGCGCGCGGCCGCCGTGGTGACGATCGGCTCGGTCAACGGACTCGCCGGCTTCGGCAACGAGGCCTATGGCGCGGCGAAGGCCGGCATCGTCAACCTGCACCAGAACCTGGCGCTCAAGTACGGGCCGCGCGGCGTGCGCTTCACCGTCGTGGCCCCCGGCACCGTGCAGACCAGAGCCTGGGATGCCCGGGTCGCCGCCGAGCCGGACCGCCTGGACACAATCGCGGGCCTGTATCCCCTTCGCCGGGTCGGGCAACCGGCGGACATCGCGGCCGCGGTCGCCTTCCTGGCCTCCCCGGAGGCGAGCTGGATCACGGGCATCGTGCTCCCCGTCGACGGCGGCATCACGGCGGGCAACGAGCCCTTCCTGCGGGCGACCTTCGGGGACGAGCACTTCAGCGCGTAGTAGCGCTGGTCGAGTAGCGCCCGAGGAACGAGGCCGCACGTCAGATCGGGAAGCGCTGCCCCACCAGCTCCTCGGAGGCCCGCCACAGGCTCGCGCCGGCGCCGGCGCCGTGGCTCTGCGCGGGCGGCGTCTGCGTCACGGGCGGGCCGGCGAAGGCACCCCGCGGTCCCCAGTACTCGCCACCACGGGCATCCGGATCCGTCGCCGCACGCACCACCGACCACGCCGCGCGGTCTTTGCCACCGCCGAAGAAGAACAGCAGGCGTGCCTTCAGCCGGTCGGCGGCAGACGGTTCGAACACCCCGGGCCGCTCGGGGCTCGCTCCGTCCTGTGCGCTGCCTGGATGCGCGACCAGGGCGGTCACGGAACTCCCGGCCGCGCGCAGGCGGCGATCGAGCTCGAAGCCGAAGGACTGGGTGGCGTGCTTGGACTGCGCGTAGGTGCCGAAGGCCGAGTAGCGGCCCTTCTCACTCTGCAGGTCGTCCAGGTCGAAGCCGCGCAGCTTGGTCGCGCTGCTGCCCATGGTGACGATTCGGCTGCCCGCTGTCTTCTGCAGCGTGGGGTAGAGCAGGGCGGTGAGCAGGAAGTGGCCGAGGTGGTTGGTGCCGAACATCAGCTCGTTGCCGTCCTCGGTCTCGGCGCGTCCCTTCGTCGCCATGATCGACCCCGCGTTCTCGATCAGCGCGTCGATGCGCGGGAGCTTCTCGAGCTGCACCGCGGCGGCGCGCACCGAGGCGTACGAGGAGAGGTCGAGGATGACCGCCTCGACCTGGGCGCCGGGCACCTGCGACCGGATCGCGGCGAGTGCCGCATCCGCTCTCCGTTGCGTTCGACTGGTGATCACGACGTGGCCGCCCGCGGCGGCGAGCTGTTCGGCGACGAAGTAGCCGATGCCGGCGTTGCCACCCGTGACGACGAAGGTCTTGCCGTCTTGGGATGGGATGTCCTCCGGATCCCAGCCCATCAGCCGTCGAGTTCGTCGGGAAGCACCACGCGCACGCTGGCGGTGGCGATCTGCTCGTGCTGGTGGATGACCTCGGCGATGATGAAGTTCAGAAACTTCTCGCCGAACGCCGGGTCGAGGTGCGAGTCGGCGGCGAGGGCCTTGAGGCGGTGGATCTGCTGCTTCTCCCGCTCCGGGTCGGCGGGTGGCAGCCCGTGGGCGGCCTTGAGTCGGCCGACGGACTGGGTGAACTTGAACCGCTCCGCGAGCAGGTGCACGAGCGCTGCATCGATGTTGTCGATGCTCTGTCGGAGGCTGAGGAGTTGGGCTTGCGCTTCGGTGGGTTCCGCCATGTGTCGAGGCTATCGCCCGGCGTAGTCGGTGGGGCCGCGAAATCGCTGAGACTGCCGCGGCCCCGCCCGGGTCAGTCGACCAGGGTGAGCGTGACCTCGATGTTGTCGCGGGTGGCGTTGGAGTACGGGCACACCGCGTGGGCGGCGTCCACCAGCTCCTGACGGCGGTCGGCCGGCACGTTGGGGGCGTAGATGTCGAGCTCGACGGCGAGACCGAAGCCGCCCTCGCCGTTGCTGCCGATTCCGACGCTGGCCGAAACGGATGCGTCGCCGGTGTCGAGCGAGAGCCTGCGGCCGACCGCGTGGATGGCGCTCAGGAAGCAGGTGGCGTAGCCGGCGGCGAACAGCTCTTCGGGGTTGGTGCCCTCACCCGATCCACCCATCTCCTTGGGAACCCGGGTGTCGAAGTCGAGCCGGTCGTCGTCGGTGCGAACGTGTCCGTCCCGTCCGGCTCCGGTGGCGTGGGCGATTGCGGTGTATGCGATTTCCATGGATTAAGCCTAGATCGCGGGCGGGGGCCGTCCGCCCCGGCAGGATAATCGTCAGCATGTACACGGACGAGCAGCTGAGCGATTCCGACGACGACTTCGAGGCGCTCGTGCGCGAGGGCTCGGCGGTGCCGACCGAGGGTTGGGATTTCTCCTGGTTCGATGGCCGCGCCATCGAGGACCGCCCGTCCTGGGGATACGCCGCCCGGCTCGCGCCGCTCTACTCGACCGCCGAGGCGGTGCTCGATGTGCAGACCGGCGGCGCCGAGGTCTTCGCCGAGGCACTGACCGCCGCAGACCCGCGCCCGGCGACGGCGCTCGCCACCGAGTCCTGGTCGCCCAACCTCGAGCTGGCCCGGCAGCGGCTGGCCGAGTTCGGCGGTCGGGTCTACCAGATTCCGGATGACGCAGACCTTCCATTCACGGACTCCTCCGTCGATGTCGTCTCCAGCCGCCACCCCACCGTCACCCGCTACGACGAGATCGCGCGGGTGCTGCGCGTCGGTGGCACGTTCATCAGCCAGCAGGTGGTGGGGCTCGCGACCAACCGGGAGATCTACGAGTTCTTCCTCGGCCCGCAAGACCACGACCCCGAGGAGGGGCTGCGGCTCATTCGCGAGGGCGTCGCGGCGGCCGGGATGCGGCTCGACGACCTGCGCTATGAGCAGACTCGGGTCGAGTTCTTCGACGTCGGCGCGCTCGTGTACTTTCTTCGCAAGGTGCCCTGGACGGTGCCCGACTTCACCGTCGAGCGGTACCGCGACAAGCTCATCGAGGCACACGCCGAGATCCTGCAGAACGGTGCCTTCGTGTCGTACAGCCGACACGCGCTGGTCGTCGCGATGAAGACCGGCTAGCGCCCTTCGACAGGCTCGGGGACCGTTCGGCCCTTGAGCGACGGGCGAGCTAGGTGCTGCGGTAGAGCACCGGGCGATCGCCCTGCCGGGCGAGGCGGGCCTCGAGGCCGGCGCGGACATCCGGCCACTCGGCGGCAAGGATCGAGTAGACGGCGGTGTCGCGCCAGGTGCCGTCGGCGCGCAGGCGATCGTGGCGCAGCACGCCCTCGAAGGTCGCGCCGAGGCGCAGGATGGCGGCGCGGGAGCGTTCGTTGAGCGCGTCCGCCTGGATCTTCACCCGCTCGAAGCCGTGGTCGAAGGCGAGGCCGAGCATCAGGAGCTTGGTCTCGGCGTTGACCGCGGTGCCCCAGACGCGCGGGTCGTAGGCCGTCCAGCCGATGTGGGTCGAGCCCTGGCTCGGCGCGAAGTCGGAGAGGGTCGAGGTGCCGACCAGTTCCCCGTCGTGCGGGCCGCCACTGAGGAACACCGCAGAGGGGTTGCCTGTGCCGAAGGCGTAGTAGCCGGTCGCGAATTCGACGAATTCCGCCTCGGACCCCGGCAGCCCGGCTGGCCCACCGCCGTAGCCGCCGGCGAACACTCGCGGGTTGCCGATCGCCCGATACAGCGCCGGCAGGTGGGCCGAGGTCAACGGTTCGAGCCGCACGAATCGGCCGGGAACGCTCGCGGGGATAGGGCGTGTCGCAGTCACCTGCCCCAGTCTGGCAGCGCGGGATGCCACGATGGTAACCGTGAGCAGCGCCGCCCTCTTCGCCCGTTCCGCCAGCTCGTTCGTCGAACTGCTCGGACAGATCCACGACGACCAGTGGGAGCTCCCCGGGCTCGGCGTCTGGACGGTGCGCAGCCTCGCCGGCCACACCGCGCGCGCCATCCTCACCGTGGAGAGCTACCTCGGCCAGGAGGAGCCCAGCGACGTCACCATCCCCGATGCGGCGGCCTACTACTCCAGCGTCTATCCCCAGTTCACGGATGCCGCCGCCGTCGCCGCGCGCGGCGTCGAGGCCGGCGTGTGGCTGGGCTCCGACCCCGCCGCCCAGGTCTCCTCGGCACTGACCCGCACCCTGGCGGAGGTGGACTCCCAGCCCGCCAATCGGATCATCTCGATCGGCGGCATGGGAATCCTGCTCAGCGAGTACCTGCGCACCCGAGTACTGGAGCTGGTGGTGCACACCATCGACCTGACCCGGGCAACAGGCATCCCGCACAGCCTGCCCACGGCGACGATCACCGAAGCGCTCGCGCTGGCCAGCGCCACCGCAGCCGGTAAGGGTGAGGGCGAGACCGTGCTGCTCGCACTCACCGGACGCATCGAACTGCCCGCGGGCTTCAGCGTCGTCTGACTCGACTTGGCTAGGGATCGACCAGATCGACCGCCTGGTTGGCCAGGTAGTGACCCCAGCGCCGGTACAGCGTGGAGTAGCTGAAGGCGCCGTCGACGAAATCGCTCGGCTCGATCGGGGGCAGCGTGATGTACTGCGCCCGCGGCACCCCCGCGCACACCTCGGCCGCGATGGAGCTGAGCTCGCGGGAATCCTGTGCGAGCACCCCGCTGACGAAGGGGCCGACCTGCACGTAGGCGGAGACATCGGGAACCTCGGTGACGACGAGCCGCACACCGTCCGCGGTGGTGGCGTCGAGATGCCAGACCAGCCGCTCGAACTCCCGACGCCAGGCGCTGATCGGGGTGAACGCCAGCAGGTCGGCGATTCCGGGCGACAGCACGATCAGGTCGTAGCTGGCCAGTCCCGGGAGTTGCTGCAGCGCCTCGGATGTGGAGGCCAGACGCATGTTCGGGTGGGCGAAACTCTCCCATTCCACTCCCCGACCGGTGCGCCGGTGCAACTCCTGAGCGAGCTGGTGGGCAACCCCCAGACGAAAGCTCGGCACGCCGACCGCGGACCCGCTCAGGCCGCCCACCACGAGCAGATTGAACACCCGCGGGCCGTCGAGGAGCCCGTTCGGCGTGTCGTCGGGGATGCCCGCAACCATGCGGGTGGGAGCTCCGGCGACGTAATTCCACGCCAGCAGCGGCCTCACCGCACCCAGCCCCCAGCGCACGAGACGTCTACCCCGCCGGGGAGGCGGGGCGGTCGTGCCGTCGGCAGCCGTCATTCCACGAATCTACCCGCGGCCCGGCGCACGAGCGCCGCGATGGCGAACTTCTGTGAATAACTCTCAGCGCACACGCTCCGCAGCACTGATCTTTGCGAGAGACACATAACCGTCCTTGCTGCCGGTCACCCGCACCGAGATCTTCTGCCCGCGATCGGCCGCGGTGAGGGTGTACCCGGTGCCGGTCGCACCGTCGATCGCCACGCCGTTACGCAGCCACTGGTAGGCGAAGGTGACGGGCGCTGGGCGCCAGGCCCCGGCATCCACCAGCACGGTGCGTCCGACGACGAAGCTGCCCTCGACGTCGGGGCGGGATGCGGTCAGCTTTCCGAGTTCGACCGGCGCTGTTGCGCGGCTCGTCTTCGTCACGCTGACGTAGCCATCCCGCGACCCCGTGACGCTCACGCTGACCCGGGTACCGGCATCCGCCGCGGTCAGGATGTAGGTGGCCCCGGTCGCGCCGTCGATCGCCACTCCGTCGCGCAACCACTGATAGGCGTAGGCAACCGGCCCGGGCTTCCACTTCGCGAGCTTCGCGGTCAGCTGCTTACCCACCGTGGCGTTGCCCGAGATCGTCGGGGTGGAGGTGCGGTCGAAGACGTCCAGCGCCTCGACCGGCTCGCTGGTGCGGGTCGAGCTCGGGTAGCCGGCCTTGGTGCCGGTCACCTGGAAGGTGATCTCGCGACCGCGGTCGGCATCCGTCAGCACGTAGCGCAGCCCGGTCGCACGCGCGATCGGTGCACCGTCGCGCTGCCAGCGATACGTGAGGTCGACCGGAGCGGGACCCCACTCCCCCGGGATGCCCGTGAGCGCGCGGCCCACCAGCGCCGTTCCCGAGATGGTCGGCACCGGCGCCGTCAGCTTCCTGTCCTCGATCGTGAACGGGATGCGCACGGTGGTTCCCGACTCCTTCGCCACGATGACGAGGGTGCCCGACGTGCCGAGCCCGGCGGGAACCGTGAAGCTCGCCGTCGCGGTGCCGGCCATGACCAGCGACGTCGTCGCCGGCGCGAGACTGCCCTCGAAGGAGGCGGACACCTCGGTGTTGGTGGGGCTGCCGAGCGAGGTCAGATCGAGCTTGCTCAGCGTGACCGAGTAGGTCGAGCCGACGGTCAGTGGGCCGGCCGGAACGTTCGTGACCGAGACGCCGCGGCGGTCGAAGGCGGGGCTGAGCGGGCTGTGCGCCCCGATGTAGCCGATCCAGGCATCGCGATCGATGAGACCGGAGTCCTTGGTGTCGGTCCCCTGCGCGAAGACGCGGAAGTTGTCGCCGCCCTGCAGCAGGAAACTGAACGAGCCGATGCGGTAGCCCTTGGCCGGGTCGATCGGCGCGCCGTTCACCGTGATGCCCGTGATGCGGTCGCCGAGTGGACGCGAAGCGTCGTAGGTGTAGTTGACGTTCTTCGACAGGCCGAGAGCGAGGTAGGGACGCGAGGGGATGTTGCCCGCGGCATCCGTCTGCCACTGCTGTTCGAGGGCGGTCTTGAACTGGGCACCGGTGAGCGTCGTCGTCCAGAGGTTGTTCACGAAGGGCAGCACGGCGTTGGCCTCGGCATAGGTGACCACGCCGTCTCCCTCGCCGACCGGAGAACTCGCGTAGAGCAGCTCGTTGCGAAGCCCGCCCGGGTTGACGACGCCGATCTCGGCGCCGCCGGCCTGCGGACTCTTCAGGCTGTCGACCAGCGAGTCGGCGACCAGGTTGCCCAGGGTGGACTCGTTGGCGCGGTCGTCGCGAGTGGTACCGACGTAGGCGGTGGTGATGTCCTTCGTCACGCTGCCCACCGGCTTATTGCCGATGACCGCCGCGTCGGCGAGCGCCTTGTCGACGATGGTCTTCACCTTCGCCACGGCCGGGTAGGTGGAGACCAGCGTCGCGTCGTCGGTCAGCACGCGCGGAACATTGCGCGCCGTGTAGCTGATCACGCTGTCGTCGGTCGGGTCGACCGTGAGCTGGATCTGTCCGACGTTCTCGCCATAGCTGCCGGTCTGCAGCACGGGGCGGGTCTTGCCGGCGACACCGGGGACGGGCGCATCCCAGGAGTACTGCTTGTGCGTGTGGCCGGTGAAGATGGCCGCGACGTCGGGGCTCGTCTGGGTGACGATCTTGGCGAAGGCCGAGTCGGTGAGCGCGAGTTCCTGCGCGAGTGTGGCGCCGTCCGGAACGCCGGCGCCCGCACCCTCGTGGTACTCGGCGACGTAGACATCCGCAGCGTCCTCGGCCGTGAGCTTCGCCACCACGCGGTTGACGGCGGCGACCGGGTCACCGAAGTCGAGGGATGCGATGCCCGCGGGAGAGACGAGGGTCGGAGTCTCGACGGTGACCGCTCCGACCACCGCGACCCGCACCCCGTCGAGGGTGACGATCGCGTACTCGGGCAGCGCGGGAGTCGTGGTGCCCTTGTCGTAGACGTTCGCGCCGAGGTAGCTCCAGTCCGCGGCCTCGGTCACCCGGCCGGTTAGATCCGCGTAGCCCTGGTCGAACTCGTGGTTACCCACCGCCGATGCCTTCAGCTTCAGGGCGTTGAGCACGTCGATGGTGGGCTGGTCCTGCTGCGAGGAGGATGCGAACAGCGAGGCGCCGATGTTGTCTCCGCTGGAGAGGAACAGCGTGTTGTCCGCACCCTCCTCGGCGCGGAGCGACTCGACCGTGCCGGCGAACTTGACCGTGTTGCTGTCGATACGACCGTGGAAGTCGTTGATGTTCAGCAGGTTGATGTCGGCGACCGCCGCACCCGAGAGATTGAGTCCGACGACGACCGGATCGTGGTCGGAGGTGCGATACGGGTCGGGCAGGTAGAAGTCGGTCGCGTTGTAGTTGTACCGGCTGTAGTCGAGGGCGATCGACTCGTAGGCGTTGATGTTCCAGACGTCGACGCCGGTGACATCCGCCTTCGCGCCGTCGGAGATGAAGACATGGTCGAGGGAGCCGACCGCACCGTCGAAGGCGTAGGTCTCTTTGCCCGAGGTACTGCCGAGATCGACGTAGCCGGCCGCGCGCAGCACGTCGATCGGGTCTTCCTGCAGGTAGGCGTTGAAGTCGCCGTCGAGGATGACGCGCTCGACCTTGGTCTTCTCCTTGAGGCCGCTCGCGAAGGCGACGAGGGCCTTCGCCTGGGCGACGCGGGAGGCGTTCGACGCTCCCTGCCCGTCGTTCTGGTCGGCGTCGACGCCCGTGCCGGAGCCCTTCGACTTGAAGTGGTTGACGATGGCGAGGAAGGCGCTGGATGCTTTTCCGCTCGCCAGCTCGAACTCCTGGGCGAGCGGCTGGCGCGCGTTGACGAAGGCCGGGTCGTCGAGGATGACGGACGCTCCGACGGTCTTCACGACATCCGGGCGGTAGATGAAGGCGGTGCGGATGACGTCCTGCGAGGCCGGGGTCGTGGCCGGCGACGGCACGAAGGCCCAGGTTCCCGCACCCGCTGCCGCGTTGAGCGCCGCCGTCAGGGTGGAGAGGGCGAAGTCGCGGTCCTTGCCGAAGCGGGCCGAGTTCTCGATCTCCTCGAGCGAGACGACGCCGGCGCCGAGGGTGTTGATCGCGCTGACGATCTTGGCCTGCTGGCGGGCGAGGTCTTCGGGCTCGGCCGCACCGCGGGCATCGCAGCCCCGGTTGACAGTCACCGGGTCGCCCTCGCGGTCGGTGTAGAAGGTGCAGCCCGAGAGCTGGTCGCCCGTGGTGGTGAAGTAGTTCAGCACGTTGAAGCCGGCGATCCGGATGTCGCCGCCCACCTCGGCCGGAGCGGCCTCGCGCACGTCGCTGAACGTCGCCGGGGCGGTGCCCCCC
>JBEVGK010000125.1:0-5552 GCA_040511795.1 Lacisediminihabitans sp.
AGTGGGGTGCTGCACACTCATGGTGACTGCGGCTCATTCCTCGCTGTACGCGAATCGACACTTGCCGGACCGGACTAGCTAAACACTATTCGGCACCACCGTCACCATCGGATGGCCACCGTTGCGCTTTGTGTCGAAAGCGCGTATTCACGGCGCGACGAAGCGCCGGAGCCTCCACCGCTGAGGGTCAGCGGGCGAGGTAATCCAGGGCGAGTGCCTTCCCCTCGGAGAGGAAGCGCGAGTCGCCGGAGCGCTTCTCTGCGAAGGCCCGGGAGAACAGTGCGTCGACGATCGTCAGCGCGACATCCAGCCGGTGCTGCAGATCGTCGATGCTGAGATCGAAGCGCACCGTCAGTGCATCCGCGATCTGTCCCGCGATCACCGATACGCCCAGCCGGCTCCCGGGTGCCTGACCGAGGTCGAGCACGTCGCCGAAGCGGAGCGAGCGGAAGCCCGGTTCGCGGCGGAAGTCGGAGGCGACGGCGTCGATGATCGCCGAGACGGCATCCTGCCAGGTCTTGTAGCGGGGGTCGTTCGCGATCGCCACCGCGCGCTCACCGAACTGCTGCAGATAGCGGGCGCTCAGCCCCTGCAGCACGACGACGCGGTCGGGGAAGTAGCGATAGACGGTGCCAATGGACGCTCCGGCACGCTCGGCCACCATGGCGGTGGTGAGGCGCTCGTAGCCGACCTCGTCGACGACGGCGGCGGCCGCATCGAGGAGGGTGGCAAGACGCGCAGTGCTGCGGGCTTGGACGGGTTCATTGCGGAGCAGGGCGGCGCCGTCGGGTGAGTCGGCGAGAAGGGTGCGTTCGGGCACAGCGGACCTCTTTTCCAATCACGAGAAATCCTAGCGCGCCCCCGGTGAGGGGGCATCACATTAAATCTAGATGTCCGAAGTTTTCACATTCTCGCGAAAGTGCGATGATCGGCGACCGCCCATCGCGGCATGGAAGACTGTGCGCATGGCTTGGTTCCGCAAAGACTCCGTCGTGGCCCCGGCGGCCGAGCCGATCATGCACCTCGCTGCGCGCTGGGAAGACCGCATCCACGAGTTCCGCGAGAAGCGGGCCCGGCGTCGGGGCTACGTGCCCACGGTCATCCCGTACACCGGCTACGGCGCGCCCGGCTGGGTGCGTGTGCTCTGCCGAGTACTCCTCACCCGGCCCTCCGCAGACGGACGCGCCCAGTACAAGAAGATCCGAGGATGGCGCAGCTTCACCAGCGTGCCGGTCAACGATGTCGCCGTGACGGTCCGCGTGGCCGACCAGGAGTTTCGCGTCACCGCCGACCGTGGTGGCGTGGTCGATCACGTGGTCGAGGTGCAGCTGACGCCGGGCTGGCACAGCATCACCATCGAGACGGATGACGCGCAGACCGTCGAGGCCCCCGTCTTCATCGTCGACCCGGCTTCCACCGTCGGCATCATCTCCGACGTGGATGACACCGTCATGGTGACCGCGCTCCCCCGCCCCCTGCTCGCGGCCTGGAACACCTTCGTGCTCGATGAGCACGCGCGCCGACCCGTGCCCGGGATGGCCGTGCTCTACGACAGGTTGCGCCGCGAGCATCCCGGAGCCCCCGTCTTCTACCTCTCCACCGGCGCCTGGAACGTCGCGCCGACGCTCACCCGCTTCCTCTCGCGCAACCTCTACCCGGCCGGGCCGCTACTGCTGACCGACTGGGGGCCGACCCACGACCGCTGGTTCCGCAGTGGGCGGCAGCACAAGACCGAGAGCCTGCGGCGGTTGGCGACGGAATTTCCGGAGATCAAGTGGATGCTGGTCGGTGACGACGGGCAGCACGACGAGGAGATCTACGGCGCCTTCCAGGCCGACCACGAGGGCAACGTCGAGGCGATCGCCATCCGGCAACTGTCCAACAGTGAGGCGGTTCTCGCCGGTGGACGCAGCAAGGCCGAGCAGCGAACCGGTGTGGTGCGCTGGGTCTACTCCCCCGACGGCGCGGGCCTCGCGCAGCAGCTGCTCGGCGAGGACGGCACCCGCTAGCGGCGCCCTCCCTGCTCGCGGACTGAGGCTAGCCGGTCAGTCCTTCCAGATGGGTCGCTTCCATGCGCTTGGCCCCTCGGAACCCGCAGCGTAGGTCTGGATCGGCACCTCGTCCTTGCGCCAGGCCGCGAGAATCGGGCCGACGATGCGCCAGCACTCCTCCACCTCGTCAGCGCCGACCGACAGGGTCGAATCGTCGGTGAGGATGCCGTTCAACACCTCGCCATACGGTCCGAGCTCACCGCCGGCGAAGTTCACGTCGAAGCTCACCCGGTCGATGGTGAATGGATCACCCTCGCCGTTGATGTTGAGATCGAGGCTGATGGTGTCCGGGCTGAGGCTGAGACGCAGGCGGGCGGGACCGGGGTCGCCGGTGAACCCGGTGGGTCGATGCGGCACGGGCTTGAAGGTGATCAGGATCTCCTGTTGGCGCTCGGCGAGCGCCTTGCCCGAGCGCAGAACGAAGGGAACACCGGCCCAGCGCCAGTTCTCGATGCCGACCGCGATCTCCGCGAGCGTCTCGGTGTCGCGAGCTGGATCGACGCCCTGCTCCTTCGCATAGGCGGGCAGCGCGCGGCCGTCGATCGTGCCGGCCCTGTAGCGGGCGCGGCGACCGCTGGTGATCGGGTCTCCCTTCCAGACCTGGGCCCCGCGCAGCGCCTGGGTCATCGCGCCGCGCAGATCGTCGGCCTCGATGCTCGACGGCGGCTCCATCGCCACCACGGCCATCACCAGCAGCAGGTGGCTCTGGATCATGTCGATCAGCGCGCCCGCCTTGTCGTAGTACCCGGCGCGCCCCTCCAGCGCGAGCGTCTCGTCGAACACCACCTCGACACTCTCGATGTGCTCGGAGCGCCAGACCGGTTCGAAGATGCGGTTGGCGAAGCGCAGACCCAGGATGTTGAGCACCGTCGACTTGCCCAGGAAGTGATCGACGCGGTGGATCTGTCGCTCCGGTACCAGTTTGAGCAACTGCCGGTTGAGCGCCCGGGCGCTGCGCAGGTCGGTGCCGAAGGGTTTCTCCAGCGCAAGAACGATGCCGTTCGGCAGATCGATCTTGCCGAGCGCGTCGCAGGTGGCGATGGTCACCTTCGGCGGGAGCGCGAAATACAGCGCCGGGGTGCCGCTCGCCTCAGCCAGGACGCGCGCCATGTCCTCCGGCTTCGTCACGTCGGCCTGCACGTAGCGGGTGCGCGCCGCGAGTGCGGTCGGCACCGGACCGGTGGCCCCGCCCGTCGCGAACGCGCCGCTCACGCGTTCGCGCCATTCGGCATCCGTCATCGGGTCGTAGCCGACGCCCAGCAGCTCGACGTCGTGCCCGCGCGAGCTCTCGAGCCACTGGCCGAGGCCGGGCAGCAGCAGGCGAGCGGTGAGGTCGCCGCCCGCCCCGAGGATGACGAGTGACCCAATCAGGTGATCCATGGGCTCAGGCTACCTCTGCAAGACTGTCGAGCATGGCGTTGCGCATCGAGGACTACGCGATGGTCGGTGATCTCCACACCGGCGCATTGATCGGCCGGGACGGCGGCGTCGATTGGCTGTGCTTGCCGCGATTCGATTCCGCGTCCACCTTCGGCGCCCTGCTCGGCACCGAAGACCACGGCCGCTGGCTGCTCGCACCGGCAGGGGCGGTGCTCGAGACCAGCCGGGCCTATATCGCCGACACCTTCGTGCTGGTCACCCGTTGGGTGACCGACGAGGGTGAGGTCGAGGTGCTCGACTTCATGCCGATCGGCGACCGGCGCGCCGACCTCGTGCGTCGCATCCGTGGGATCCGCGGCAGCGTGGTGATGGCGCAAGACCTCCGAATGCGCTTCGACTATGCCGAGGCGATCCCCTGGGTGCGACAGGTCCCCGACCAGTACGGCCCCGCGCTGGTCGCGGTGGCGGGTCCGGATGCCGTGATCATCCGCGGCGCCGAGTTCACGGCGAGAGACCACAGCCATCGCTCCGAGCTCACCATCGGCGAGGGCGACGTGGTCGACATGACCCTCACCTGGTTCCCCTCGCATCGCACGCCGCCCACGCCGATCGATGTGCAGCGACGCCTGCGCAGCACCGAGAAGTGGTGGCGCGACTGGGCGGCGGCAAGCGTCGATTCCCCCGTCTACGCCGAACAGGTGCACCGCTCACTGCTGGTGTTGCGCGCGCTCACCCACGAAGACACCGGCGGCATCGTCGCGGCGGCGACCACCAGCCTGCCGGAGCAGTTCGGCGGCTCGCGCAACTGGGACTACCGGTACGTCTGGCTGCGCGACGCCTCGCTCACCCTCGGCGTGCTCATGGATCACGGCTATTCGGCTGAGGCGGATGCCTGGCGCGGGTGGCTGTTGCGGGCCGTCGCCGGCGACCCCGGAGACATCCAGATCATGTACGGGCTCTCCGGCGAGCGCCGCCTCACCGAGCGCGTCGTCGACAGCCTGCCCGGCTATCACGGTGCCGCCCCCGTGCGGGTGGGCAACGATGCCTGGCAGCAGTACCAGGGAGACATCTTCGGCGAGGTGATGTTCGCCCTACGCGGTGCCCGCCAGCGCGGGATCAAAGAAGACGAGTACTCCTGGTCGCTGCAGCGCGCCCTGATGTCGTTCGTCGAACAGAACTGGCGCAAGCCCGACAACGGCCTGTGGGAGATCCGCGGGCAGAAGCGGCATTTCACCCACTCGCAGGTGATGATCTGGACAGCCTTCGACTGCGCCATCGACGGCGTGCACAACTACGGGCTCGCCGGGCCGGTGAAGCTGTGGGAGCGGCTTCGTGACGAGGTGCGCCAGGGCATCGAGGAGCACGGCTTCGACGTGGCGAAGAACACCTACACCCAGTACTTCGGCGGATCCGCCGTCGACGCCTCCCTGCTGCTGCTCCCCCAGGTCGGCTACATCGACTCCAACGACCCGCGGATGCTCGGCACCGTCGCCGCGATCGAAGCCGAGTTGCTCGACGACGGCGTGCTCATGCGCTATCTCACCGAGAGCGGGGTGGACGGGCTGCCCGCGGGCGAGCATCCGTTTCTCGCTTGCTCGTTCTGGCTCGTCGAGCAGTACGCCCGCAGCGGCCGTCTCGCGGATGCCCACACCCTGATGGCCCGGCTGGTCGGCTTCACCAACGATGTCGGCCTGCTGAGCGAGGAGTACGCCGTGTCGGTCGGGCGCCAGGCCGGCAATACCCCGCAGGCGTATTCGCACCTGTCGCTGGTGCGCGCGGCGGACGCGATCGCCTCGGCGATGAAGCGCGGCGGGCTGCTCTAGCCGGTCTGCTCGCGCCCCGCCACGCCGCCCGACCTGTGCTGCTTGCCCTGCCCTGCCCTGCCCTGCCCTGCCCTGCGCTGCCCTGCCCGCCCCTGCCCGCCCGACCTGCCCCGTGGCGACCCGTCCCACCCCGTGCGAAATCCATGCTGAGATTCCGACACGCCGATGAAGTGCGTGTGCGCGCCGGCGTGTCGCGAGAATTGCCTGCATTTCACCGATGGTGGAGCACGGGGTGCGGTCAGTGCGGGATGTGGGCGGGTGCGGAGCGCAACCATGAGAGGCTTCTCATCCGCCGGCG
>JBEVGK010000126.1:0-3123 GCA_040511795.1 Lacisediminihabitans sp.
TTCGCCCGAGACCTGGAGTTCGCGGTGTCGGAGGCGACGGAGACCGGGGTCGTCTACACGCTCGAGGATTCCGCCGAGACCCGAGCCCACTTCCCCTTCTCGTTCCGCCTGCAGATCCGCTACTCGCTCGCCGAATCCACCCTGAGCGTCGAGACGATGGTGACCAATCTCGGTGCCGCGACGTTCTCCGCCTCCGTGGGGGAGCACCCGGGCTTCGCCTGGCCGCTGCTGCCCGGTATCGCACGGGAGGCGCACACGCTCGAGTTTCCGCGTGACGAGAGCGCCCCCATCCGTCGCATCTTCGGTGGTCTGCTGTAGCCAGAGCCTGTACCGACACCGGTCGTCGGCGACACCCTGCGACTCGACGACGCGCTGTTCGTCGACGACGCCGTGATCTTCGATCAGCTGGCGAGCCGCACGGTGCGCTACACCGCGCCCGGCGCGCCCGCGATCACCATCGACTTTCCGGACTTCCCGCTACTGGGTGTGTGGTCGAAGGTGCCCGGCGAGTTCATCTGCATAGAACCGTGGTTCGGGATGACCGCGCCGCAGGGTTTCACCGGCGAATACTCTGCGAAGCCGGGCCAGTTCACTCTCGAACCCGGTGCGGCGAAGCGACTGGAATACGCCATTTCCGTGGATTCGTCGAAATAGGCAGAAAGTCTGCTACGCAGGCGTAACATGGCCGATTGTGTTTACCGGGCGTTCATTCCACCCGGAGATAAGGATCTGACCATGGCACTGGAGAACGACATCCAGGCACCCGACTTCGACTTGCCCAACCAGTTCGGCGAACACATTCGCCTGAGTGAGTTCCGTGGCAAGAAGCCGGTAGTGCTCGTCTTCTTCCCCCTCGCATTCTCGAGCACCTGCACCAGCGAGCTCTGCGAACTTCGCGACAACCTGGCTCTGTTCAAGGACAAGAGCATCGAACTCATCGGGATCTCCGTCGACTCGAAGGCCACCCTGCGCGCCTTCGCCGAGGCCGAGGGATACGACTTCAACGTGCTGGCCGACTTCTGGCCGCACGGCGCCGTCGCCAAGGAGTACGGCGTGTTCGTGCCGGAGAAGGGCTACGCCAACCGTGCGTCGTTCATCATCGACACCACCGGCATCATCCGTGCCAGCTTCATCACTGCGCCCGGCGAGGCCCGCTCGATGGCGGCCTACCGTGCGGCTCTCGCCGAGTTGACCCCGGTCGCCGCGTAGTTTTTCTCCGGTGCCGCCAGTCGGTATCATTGACGCAGTCGTGATGCGCCCCGCGAGGGCGTGATCGCGGGCCTTTAGCTCAGTTGGTAGAGCGCCACGTTTACACCGTGGATGTCATCGGTTCGAGCCCGGTAGGGCCCACCACATTCCCTCTCCGCCTGCGCGAGATCTGCATGACAGGTCCCGCCGTCGAAAACTTTCTTCGTGTCCGCTGTCGGATCGGGGCAGAGTTGATCGTTGCAAGGGTGAGCGGTGCCCGCGAGGGGCGCCCGAGCTTCAGGAGATGAGCTGACATGCAGTATCTGGTTTCTGTGATCGACGACGGACAGGCCGAGGCGACCGGCCGCACCGACTCGGCAAGCGCGGCAGAGGCCGCGGCGATCGACGAATTCAACGACAGGCTCCAGGCCGATGGGCACTGGGTCTTCGCCGCGGGTCTTGCGGCGCCGAGCTCCGCCACGGTCGTCGACAACCGGGGCGACGCGCCCTTGCTCACTGACGGACCGTTCCTGGAGTCGAAGGAATACGTCGCCGGGCTCTGGATCATGGAGGCGGCCGATCTCGACGCGGTGCTCGCCCTCGCCGCGGACGGGTCGAAGGCCTGCAACCGCAAACTGGAGGTGCGCGCCCTCCTGCGGGAGGAATGACCGACGATGTGATCACCCGGGCTCACCGCGACGAGTGGGCCCGGGTGGTCGCGTCGCTGAGCCGGCGGTTCGGCAGCCTCGACATCGCCGAAGAGGCCGCGGCGGAGGCCTTCGCCATCGCAGTCGAACGCTGGCCGACCGATGGCGCGCCCCCCAACCCGGGCGCGTGGCTCACCACCACCGCGAACCGCAAGGCGATCGACCGCATCCGGCGGGAGAGCAAGCGTGACGAGAAGCATCGTGAGGCCCGGCTGATGGTCGACGACAGTGCCCCGCATTCGGCCGGGGTGGTCGACGATGACCGGCTGCGGCTGATCTTCACCTGCTGCCACCCCGCCCTGTCGATGGATGCCCGCGTCGCGCTGACGCTGCGCATGGTCGGTGGACTCACGGTGCCCGAGATCGCTCGCGCCTTCTTGGTGCAGGATTCCGCCATGGGGCGCCGCATCACCCGCGCGAAGGCGAAGATCGCGGATGCCGGCATCCCCTTTCGCGTGCCGGTGACGGATGACCTCCCCGCCCGCATCTCGGGAGTGCTCGCGGTGCTCTACCTCGTGTTCAACGAGGGCTACCTGGCCAGCTCGCCCGACTCCGCACCGCTGCGCCACGAACTCACGGCGGAAGCGATCCGACTGACCCGCCTCATCCGCACTCTCCTTCCGGCCGATGGCGAGACGACCGGTCTGCTGGCGCTGATGCTGCTGACCGAGGCGCGGGCACCTGCCCGGATCTCGTCGGAGGGGGAGCTCGTGACGCTCGACGAGCAGGATCGACGATTGTGGGATCCGGTGCTGATTGCCGAGGGTCATCGGCTGGTACGGCTCCGGCTCGCCTCCGGCGTAGCGCCAGGCCGATACCAACTGTTGGCGGCGATCAACGCCGTTCACACCTCGGCCGGCGATGTGCGAGCTACCGACTGGTCCCAGATCGTCGCGCTCTACGATCATCTGGCCGCGGTGGATCCGTCGCCTGTCGTCGAACTCAACCGGGCCATCGCCGTGGCCGAACTCGACGGGGCGTCAGTCGCGTTGGCGATCGTCGATCGACTCGAGTCGAGCCTGCGCGGCTATCACGCTTTCCACGCCACCCGGGCAGACCTGTTGCGCAGATCGGGGCGGGTGGAGGAGGCGCGGGCCGCCTATGACGCGGCGATGCGATTGTCGGGCAACAGCGCCCAGAGGGCCGCCCTCGCCCGACGGCGAGATCGGCTCGACTAGTGGCGCACAACTGAATTGTGCACAACTGATGTAGCATCGTGCCATGGTCG
>JBEVGK010000127.1:0-3400 GCA_040511795.1 Lacisediminihabitans sp.
AGGTCTGGATGTCGAGCGCCACCCGCAGCAACCCCATCAGCGGGAACATCAGGCGCGCCTGCACCGTCGTGAAGGCGACGATCGTTCCGGCGGTCACCGGGATGTCGCGCAGGATCAGCCACGCCGCCACCAGGTAGACCACCGCGGGGACCACCGACATGAACACCCCGACGATGGCGAAGAACCACTGGCCCGACATCTGCTGGCGCACCTGCAGGTCGATCTGCCGATCGTTCTCGCTCGAGTAGCGGGCGATCTCGGCCGGCTGCCGGTTGAAGGTCTTGGCGAGCAGGATGCCGGAGACCGACAGCGTCTCCTGCGTGATCGCGGTCATCTCCGACAGCGACTCCTGCGTCTGGGTGGCGATGCGCGCCCGCACCTGTCCGACCTTGCGCTGCGCCAGCACCAGGACGGGCAGCAGCACGACCGCGACGATCGTCAACTGCCAGCTGAGGATCAGCATCGACACGAAGGCCGCGATCACCGTGACGGTGTTGCCGAGCACGCTCGACACGGTGTTGGTGAGCACGTTTGCCACGCCCCCGACGTCGTTCTGCAGCCGCGACTGGATGATGCCGGTCTTGGTTCTGGTGAAGAACGCGAGTTCCATCCGCTGCAGGTGACTGAACAGTCGCACCCGCATCGCGCCCATGACCTTGTTGCCCACCGTCGCGGTGAGGTAGGTCTGCCAGACGCCGAGCGCAGCGGACGCAACGTAGATCAGCACCATCAGCCCGACGATCTCGAGCAGCACCGGGAAGTTCGGGTGACCGCTCTTCGGGAACAGGCCCGAGTCGAAGGCGCGCGCGGTGAGCAGAGGCGGCAGCACAGAGAGCCCGGCGCCGATGATCACCAAGACGGCGGTGGTGATGAGCGCGGTCCTGTGCGGCGCGAACAGCGCGGCGATGCGCGGGAGGAGGTTGGGGATCTTCGGGGCGTCCGCGTTGACCGCGCGCTGAGCATCCGCATCCCCGCCGCTGATGCGGCCCCGCGGGCCCGGGTGCCCGCCACGAACTGTACTCACCCGCTCACTGTACGCAGGGAGGCCGACAGCGCCGTCGGGATTCGCCGCGGGCGTATCCCGTGTTCCGCCGGATCGGGGTACAGATTGTCGCCCGTGCAACCGCCGAACACGAAGAACCTGCGCCGCGACCGTCCACATTGTGGTGGACACGGATGCCCGCCCGCCCGCATCCTCGCCAGCCGGGGTTGCACTGCGGTACTATCCATCACCGCCGAGCGCGCACCTCTTAATCAGGCGCAACCCGGCGGAGCACCAAGCAGACGGACCCGCGGGCCCCGGGGGATGAACGTGACCGAGTCAACTGATCTCGACACCGTCGTTCGGACGGTCGATGAACTGCGCTCGAAATCGCGCTACTCCGACGCCCTGACGGTGATCGGGGAGGCGTGGCCGCGACTTTCCACCCTCCACGGCGGAACGCTGCGCGGATTGATCGAGAGCATTCCGGCCGAAGAGTGGCAGCATCGCCCGTGGATTCTGGCGGCGATCGGAGCGAGCTATCAGTCCTTCGATTCGGCCAGTCGCTCGGCGGCGCTGCCCTGGTTCCAGGCGGCCGAGCAACTGATCGCCGCCGACGACCAGCTGCCGGTCTCTGTCGTCGCCGGGGTACAGGTACACCACGCGTCGGTGCTGCGCTCGCTCGGCCGACTGTCGGCGGCCCGGCAGGGGGCCCGCGCCGCGCGGGAGCTGCTCGCCACGGATGTCGGGCTCGCTCCTCCGGTACGTGTGCGCCTGCAGGCATCCGCGGAATTGCATCTGGGGCTGATCGCGCTGCATCTGGGCGAGTTCGACGACGCGCGCCGACACCTGCACCTGGCGCAGGGGCTGGGCGAGAGCAGCCTGCTGCCGACGGAGCGGATCGAGTGCCTGTCCGGTCTCGCCTACCTCGCATACACCGAGGGGAGTTTCGAGCATGCCCTCGACCTCGCCGGGCAGGCCCGCTCGGTTGCGGTCGCGCATGGAGTCCCGAATTCGCGCTTCATCACTGCTGCCCTGGCCACGGAGACGCTGATCGCGGTGGAACAGGATCGGCTCGCCGACGCCCTCGCCCTCGCCCCGGTGCTGACCGAGGCCGGCACCGCGAGCGAGTGGGAGCCGCTCGCGCACAACGCCATCGGTTCGGTGTCGGCGATCAGCGGTCGACACATCGAGGGGCTCGACGAGCTGCGAAGGGCGATCACCACCACCTTCGACTGGGATCCGCAGCCGAACATCCGTCAGACCAGCGAAGGGATGCGGGCGGTGCTGCTCATGCATCTCGGCGAGCTGGAGGAGGCGACGGCGATCTTCGAGCAGCTCACGCCCAGCCACAATCACGCACAGTGCCCGGCCCGGTTCTTGGCGGGCATCCGGTTCGCCGAGGGCGACGCGCAGGGCACCCTCGATGCACTGCGGGACTGTGCGGCGCTGGGCGATCGGCACTCGAGCCGGACGCTGGTCGACGTGCTGCTGCTGCGCTCGGCCGCGCACTACACGCTTGGAAACGACCGGGTCGCCGACGTCGCCCTCGATCGGGCGCTGCTCACCGCCGCACGCAACGGGATGCGCAGGCCGTTTCTGCTTGTCCCCGCAGCCACGCTCTCGACGATGCTCGATCGGGCGCTGACGCGGCGACAGCCCGACGTCGTGCTGCAGATCGTCGACCATCTGCGCACGGCACCGCGCGAGTCGGCGGTCGAGACGGTGGCCACCCTCAGCGCGCGCGAGCTCGAGATCGCCCGCGCCCTGGAGCTCGACAAGACCGTCGGCCAGATCGCCTCCGAGCTGTTCATCTCGACGAACACGGTGAAGACGCATCTGCGCAGCATCTACCGCAAGATCGGGGCGACGACACGGCAGCAGGCGGTGGCGCGCGTGCGCGAGCTCGGACTGCGGCGCGAAAAAATCACCCCATGATCACCCGGTCTCATCCCTGGTCCTGACACCGCTGCGACCACCATCCTGTTAGCACGCAGCGATCACTCGCGGATCCCCCCGTCCTCTGAGGCACCGGAACGCTGCAGCTAGGAACAGGAACCCGAATGAATCCCGAATTCACGAACGTCCGCAGCAGTAGCTCGGCGCCGTGCTCGGTGGTCCCTTCGTCCTATGTCGACCATCTCCCGATGGCGACGCACCACCAACCTGGTCGGGTCTGAACCCGAACAGTCCGACCGAGGTGGTCAGGGCGCGGGGTGTGTCACGACATGCCCCGCGCTCCTCGCGTCAGCGCGCTTCGACCCCGAACTCCCGAGCGAGTCGTTCGATCTTTTCGGCACGACCGAGGCGGGGCAGGTCGCTCCCGTCACGGATAGTGCGCCCGCGCGCTTCGAAGTCGGCGAGGAAGGACTGGGCCCAGGCGACATCCGATCCGGTGGGACTGATGACCTCGTTGAT
>JBEVGK010000128.1:0-11669 GCA_040511795.1 Lacisediminihabitans sp.
CGACGGCCGGATGCTCGGCATCGCCGAGCGCGCGGGCGCGCGGCTCGTCAACGGCGACCGCATGTGGCACTACACGGAGGGCATCGCGAATCACAGCCCGGTGTGGGAGAAGCACGGCATCCGCATCCTGCCGGGGCCGTCATCCCTCTGGCTGGACGCGACGGGCACCCGCCTGCCGGTGCCGCTGTTCCCGGGGTTCGACACGCTCGGCACGCTCGAGCACATCATGACCACCGGGCACGAGCACACCTGGTTCATCCTGACGCAGAAGATCATCGAGAAGGAGTTCGCCCTCTCCGGCAGCGAGCAGAACCCCGATCTCACGAACCGCGACTACCGTCTGCTGGCGAAGCGCATACTGCCCGGCGCGCCCGGGCCGGTCGAGAAGTTCAAGACCGACGGCGAGGATTTCGTGGTGGCGAACACGCTCGATGAACTGCTCGACGGCATGGAGATGCTGTCGCCCGAGGTGACGATCGACCGCGACCGGGTGCGGCTGGAGGTCGAGGCCCGCGACCGCGAGCTCGACAACGACTTCTCGAAGGACGCGCAGCTGGGCGCCATCCGCCAGGCGCGGCACTACCGCGGAGACAAGCTCATCCGGGTGGCATCACCGCACCGACTGCTCGACCCTAAGGCGGGCCCGCTGATCGCGGTGAAGCTGCACATCCTCACCCGCAAATCGCTCGGCGGCATCGAGACCGACCTCGAGGGTCGCGCGCTCGGGGCGGACGGCATCCCGATACCCGGCCTCTATGCGGCGGGTGAGGCGAGCGGCTTCGGTGGCGGGGGGATGCACGGCTATCGTTCCCTCGAAGGAACCTTCCTCGGCGGCTGCCTGTTCTCCGGTCGCGTCGCGGGGAGGGCCGTAGCCGACGCAAGGACCGCACCATGAGCAACTGGAACGACTCGATCATCACCGAGTTCCGCGCCAACGACGGCGTGGTGGGCGGCCCCTTCGCGGGCGCGCACCTGATGATCCTCACCACCACCGGCGCGAAGACCGGCGAACCCCGCGTGTCGCCGGTGATGCCGGTGCGCTACGACGGGCGGCTCTTCGTCGTCGCCTCCAAGGCGGGCGCCGACACCAACCCGGCCTGGTATCACAACCTCGTGGCGCACCCGACGGTGTTCGCCGAACTCTCGATCGAGGGCGGCGTGACCACCTATGACGCCACGGCAGTGGTGCTCGAGGGCCACGAGCGTCAGCGGGTGTTCGATGCGATCGCGACGACCAATCCCGGGTTCGCCGACTATCAGAAGAAGACCAGCCGCCTGCTGCCCGTGGTGGAGATCGTCCCGAAGCCCACCGAGCCCGAGCCCGCCGGTCGCTGAGCGTTCGGGCACTGAGCTTGTCGGGCGCTGAGCTTGTCGGAGGGGCTACTCGACGATGAGCCCGAGGTGACTCGCCAGGAGCGGTGCGAGCAGCGACAGCTGCCCCTCGTCGATGGTGACGCCGCGGGCACCGTCCAGCCCGTTCAGCGCGGCGAAGTCGCTGCCGCGCAGGTCGAGGTCACGGTTGGTCGAGCGGGTGAGGTCGATGGTGTCGATGCGGCAATTCTTCAGCGCTACCCGCGTGGTCGTGGCGCCCCCGAGATCGAGGTCCGTGATGAAACAGTCCTCGATCAGCACATCGGTGAGCGTGGAGCCGCGCAGGTTGAGGTAGTCGATCTTGCCGCCGCGGATGTGCACCCCCCGCAGCTCGGAGTCGAACAGCTCTGACGATCCCCAGCGCGGCGACTCCAGCAGAACGTCACGCCAGGTGCTCCGCGGGGCGCGCAGGATCGGGGCGAAGGATGCCGTCATCAGGCTGTCGAGGAAGCGCACTCCGCGCATCCTGGTCTCGTTGAGCGTGACCGAGGCGAACTCGCAGTCGCGGAAGGTCGAACCGGTGAGATCGACATCTCCGAGATCTGCGTCACTGAAGCGCTGACCCTCATGGTCGCCACCCGGAAACAGCTCGTCGATGGCGGCGTCGATGACGCGGGGCCGTGGGATGTCGACCTTGGGTGCCTTGGTCGTCATCGCTGCAGGGACCATGATCGGCGCTTCACCAGCACGTGCCCCCGCTCCGTCGACACGCGCGTCCACGGGCCGGTCTCGTAGATCTGCGCGCTCTCGCCGGCACCATGTGTGTCTGTGCCGACCGTGCCCGAAGCGAGGAAGCCGAGGCTCACCGCAGCGAAGGCGACTCCCGCCGGCACGTACTCTAGGCCGGGGATTCCGCGCCCCCAGACCTCGGAACGCACCCGGTGCACGATCTGCTCGCCGGTGCCGGTGGGAACGGCCTCGGCGACCTCGGCGATCCCCTCGGCGGCGACCCGCTCCAACGGCGCCACCGGCGTCTCCTCGAGTCGCGCCCAGCCGCCGCGCGGCGGTGAGATCGCCGCCCAGGTGACCGTGTTCACCTGCATCGGCAGGCTGACGGTGACGGCAGCGGTGGGGTCGACGACCGCGGACTGCAGTCGCGTCAACCGTTCCAGCAGCGACCTCACCGGCACAACCGCATCGAAGGTCTCCGCAGAACCGTCGGAGTTCGGGGTGAGCGCGAAGGTGCGTAGGCCGAGGATGGTGGGACTCTCGTCGAGCAGTCCGACCGGGAAGAACACGGCCACGTAGACGGCCAGCACCCCGGAGTCGGCGATCAGGCGAACGGAGCCGTCTTCGACGCGACCCGCACGACTGAGGAAGACCTGGAGGTCGGCGAGGGAGAGGGAGTCAACGAGGGTGAATGTCTGGCTCATGCGATCTCTTAAGCTAGCAGGGCCAGTTGCCAGCAGAGTGATCACTGAGTCACGACGGAGGATCCATGCCCGACCCGCTCGCCGAATTGCTCTCCGTGCTCGACCTCACCGACACTCACGCTCGCACCAGTGAGGACATCTTCATCGGCGAGAGCCAATGGATGCCGCAGGGCCGCATCTTCGGCGGCCAGGTGCTCGGGCAGTCGCTGGTGGCCGCGCAACGCACCATCGGCGACGAGCGTCCGATCCACTCGATGCACGCCTACTTCCTGCGACCGGGCCAGATCGAGAAGCCGATCACCTTCTCGGTCGATCGAATCCACGACGGCCGGTCGTTCTCCACGCGGCGCACCCAGGCCTACCAGGACGGCCAGCCCATCCTGTCGATGATCGCGTCCTTTCAGACCGAGGATGTCGGCCTCGAGCACCAGATCGACATGCCGAGCGATCTCCCCGCCCCGGAAGACCTGCCGACGGCTGCCGAAGTACTCGGCGGCGTGGATCACCCCGTTGCGAAGGTCTGGGCGCACGAGCGCCCGTTCGACATGCGCCATGTGCCGTCATCCGTCTATTTCTCGGTCGATGGCCCGCACGTCGCCCACCAGGCTGTCTGGGTGAAGACGATCGGCCGGATGCCCGACGACCCCACCCTGCACCGCGCGGCGATGGCCTACGTGAGCGACTACACGATCCTCGAACCGATCTTCCGCCGGCACGGTGTGCCGTGGGCGACTCCGGGGCTCAAGGCGGCGAGCCTCGACCACGCGATGTGGTTCCACCGCTTCGGGCGCATCGACGAGTGGGTGCTCTATGTGCAGGAGTCCCCCACCGCGACCGGCGGACGCGGGCTCTCCCTCGGCCGCATGTACAGCCGCGACGGCAGACTGCTGGCGAGCGTCGCCCAGGAGGGCACCGTCCGCACCGGGCCGCCGCCCGCACGCTGACGGGCCGGCACCGCGTCCCGGGCTACAGCGAGGTGCTCAGCAGCACGGTCCCGTCGCTCGCCGAGCGCACGTCGACCGTCCTGATCTGGTCCACCGCGAGGCTCGTCGTTCCCGAGGGCTCCGCGGCGCTACCTGGGCGCGCGGACCAGGTCGCCACCTCGATGGAGCGGCCGCGGACATCGGTCACGTACATGGCGTAATCGTAGGACTGCGGCGCGGACCCGCCGTAGCCGGGCGCCTCCCCCTCATCGAGGCCGTAGCTGCAGTCCATGTCGATGCGGGTGCCCCAGCCCTCGGAGATCAGACGGATGCTCGCCCGCAACGCACTCGGAGTGACCTGCTCCAGCGCCACCGTGCGACCGGGGCTCGCTGACGCTCCGGCGACGGGACCCGCGGGGGCCGCCGGTGCGAGCACCTGGGGCAGCACCACCGCGATCACGGCCACCGCCGCGGCGACGATGAGCGCGCCACCGGCGACGGCCGCGCGGGTGCGCAGCCTGCGCCGGCGGGCGGAACGCAGCATCCGTGGCCAGAGCGTGTCGGGCACCGGGATCGGGCGAGGGGTCTCGAGGATCGCCTCATCGGCCGGCACCGTGGCGAGCAGCGCAGGGATGCCGGCGAGTTCGGCGAGCGCCGCGGCGCAGCGCGGGCAATCCGCGAGGTGACGCTCGTACTCGCGGCGCTCTTCCGACGACAGCGAACCGAGCACGTAGGCGGCATCCCAGTCTGCGAATGGGTCCACTCCGGGGCGATCGTCGCCGTGAGTGGTCGGGCTCATTGGGTCACCCCCCTCTCCTGCAGGGCGAGGCGCAGCGCGCGGAGGGCGTAGTGCAGCCGTGACTTGACGGTGCCCGCGGGGATCTCGAGCTCGGCGGCGATCTCGGCGATCGACTGCCGCTGGTAGTAGGCGTGAACCACGACGAGGCGGTGATCGGTGGAGAGGGTGCCGAGAGCATCGGAGACCAGCCACGCGTCGAGGAGCGCGTCGGTGCCGTCATCCGTCGCCCGTTCCGGCAGCAGATCGGTGGCGAATTCATGGCGTGACGCGGCCGATCGCTTGGAGTCGATCACGAGGTTGCGGGCGACGGTGAACAGCCAGGCGCGGGCCGAGCCCGCGGTCTGATCGAGAACGGACGGCTTCGTCCAGGCCCGTACCAGGGTCTCCTGCACGATGTCCTCGGCGAAGTGACGGTCGCCGGTGAGCCACACGACGTAGCGCCACAGCGCGGGGCCATGCTCGTCGTGCAGGGCACGCAGGAGCTGGTCCTGGGTCTCCGGCATCGTTCACCTCCATCCATCACCACGAGACCGAAACGAATTCGGTTCAGATCTGAACCTCCGCAGCATGCGGCTCGTGGGACACATGAACGGTAGTCCACGCGGTGCCCACACCGCGCACAGACGGTTCACAGGCCAACCCAAGGGAACGGCAACAGCCCGACCGTAGGTTCGGCCCACCGACCACCATCGACTGGAAAGAGATCATGCGAACCCCTCACAAATACGCCCTGTCCGCGTTTGCCGGAGTATCGCTCGTCGGCGCACTCGCCGGATGCAGTGCCGCCGCCTCCACCGGATCGCCCGACACCTCGACGGCGGCCTCTCCCTCCGCCGACGCGTCCGACGACTCCACGACCTCGACCACCCTGAAGGACGGCAGCTACACCGAGGACGGCGAGTACAACTCCCCGGGCGGCGAGGAGAAGATCGAGGTGAAGGTGACCCTCGCCGGTGGCGTGATCACCGCGGTCACCGTCACCAGCGACCCCTCGAACGACGCCACCGCCAAGCAGTATCAGGCCCAGTTCATCAAGGGCATCAGCGCCGAGGTGGTCGGCAAGAAGATCGACAGCCTCTCCGTCTCCAAGGTCTCCGGCTCCTCGCTCACCAGCATGGGCTTCAACGCCGCGATCAAGAAGATCGAAGCCGACGCGAGTGCCTAGCCTGCACTTCTCGGCGATCGGCACCGACTGGCAGATCGACACCGGTCTGCCGGTCGGTGCCGACCTCGAGGCGCGGGTGCACTCCCGCATCGACGACTTCGACCGTACGTATTCGCGGTTCCGTGCCGACTCCCTGGTCAGCGCTGTCGCCGAGATCGCCGGCAGCCACCGGTTTCCGGATGATGCGTCCCGCCTGTTCGACCTCTACGACGGTCTCTTCGACAGCACCCACGGAGCGGTGACCCCCCTGGTCGGCCGCGCGCTGGAGCAACTCGGCTACGACGCGCGCTACTCCCTCACCCGCCGCGGCCCCGGGATGCCGGCCCCCGACTGGGCAGACGAGGTCGCCCGCGCGGGCAACACCCTGGTCACCCGCTCCCCCGTGCTCATCGACGTCGGGGCCGCGGGCAAGGGCTACCTCGTCGACCTCGTCGGCGAACTGCTGCACGAGGGCGGTATCCACACGTTCGTCATCGATGCGAGCGGCGATCTTCTGGTCTCGGGACCGGAGGCGACCGCGGTCGGCCTCGAGCATCCATTCGACCCGTCGATGGCGATCGGCGAGGTCAGCCTCGCGAACCGCTCGATCTGCGCCTCGGGCTCGAACCGCCGCGTGTGGGGTGAGGGATTGCACCATATCCTCGATGGCCGCACGGGCGAGCCGACCCGCGACGTGATCGCCACCTGGGCGATCGCGGACACCGCGCTGCTCGCCGACGGACTCGCGACGGCCCTGTTTTTCGCCGATCCGGCCGAGCTGGCCGAGACCTTCGAGTTCGAGTGGGTGCGGGTCTTCTCGACCGGAACCGCCGAGCGCTCCGCCGACCTCCCCGGGAGACTGTTCACATGAGAACGTTCCTCGACCGCCTGACCGGCCGCGTCACCATGTACCGCCTGATGCTCTACGTGCTCAGCGGGATCTTCGTGATCGCCCTGGTGCTGTCGCTCATCCCGGGCGGCCTCGCGTACCAGCCACTGCAGCTGATCGCGAGCCTCGCGGTGCTGCTGGTCGCGACCTATATCTCCAATCGGCTGTTCGCGCTCATCTTCCGGGTGAAACCGCACGCGGAGTCGTCGAACATCACGGCGTTCCTGCTGCTGTTCCTGTTCTTCCCCACCGTCGAACCGCAGGGCCTCGGGATTCTGGCCCTCATCGCGGTCATCGCCAGCGCCTCCAAGTATCTGCTGGCCATCCGCGGTCGGCACATCTTCAACCCGGTCGCCATCGCCGCGGTGATCATCGCGCTCACCCAGTTGAGCGGGGCGACGTGGTGGGTGGCGACGCCGTACCTGCTCGCGCCGGTGGCCATCGGCGGCCTCCTCGTGGTCTATCGCACGCGGCGCTTCGCCCTGGTCGGACTGTTCCTGCTGATCGCCTTCGTGCTCAGCACGCTGCGCTTCACCCTGGGTGGGATGGATGTCGCGACCGCCGCCTGGACGGTGGTCGGCTCCGCCCCGCTGGTCTTCTTCGCCGTGTTCATGCTCGACGAACCGCTGACCCTGCCGCCGCTGCGCTGGCAGCAGCTCGTCTTCGCGGCCCTGGTGGCCGTGCTCTATTCGGTGCCGTACGTCATCGGCCCGTTCCGCACCTCGCCCGAACTCGCCCTCGTGGTGGGCAACGTGCTCGCCTTCGCCTTCGGGCAGCGGCGGTCGGTGCGGCTGCGGTACGTCGGCAGTCGGCAGCTGACCCCGGGCGCTCGGGAGCTCGAGTTCGCGGCATCCGCACCGCTGCGTTTTCGGCCGGGTCAGTATCTGGAGCTCGCGCTGCCGCACAGCAAGGCCGACAGCAGGGGCGTGCGCCGCACCTTCAGCATCGCGTCGGCGCCGGGCGCCGAGCAGGTCGCGGTGGGCCTGCGGTTGCCCGAGGAGTCGAGCACCTTCAAGCGGCAGTTGCGCACGCTCGAGCCCGGCACGACGCTGCGCGCGACCGCCGTCGGCGGTGATTTCACGCTGCCGACGGATGTGCGGGTTCCGTTGCTGCTGGTGGCCGGCGGCATCGGGATCACCCCGTTCGTGAGCCAGCTGCGGCACCTCGCCGACTCGGGCGAGCAGCGCGACATCGTGCTCGTGTACGCGGTCTCCTCCAGCGAGGAACTCGCCTACGCGGAGGAGCTCGCGGCAAGCGGTCTGCCGGTGCTGGTCACCGCACCGACCGCCCCCGCCGGCATGCCCGACGCGTGGGAGTACCTCGGCCCCGGCCGCCTCGATGCGTCACTGCTGGTCTCGCGCGTGCCCGACCTCACCGCCCGCACGGCCTACGTGTCCGGTCCGCCGGCACTGGTCACCTCGCTGACCCGTCAGCTGCGCGAGCTCGGGGTGCGCCGCATCCGCACCGACTACTTCAGCGGGTACTAGCTACTCCTGCCGGCACTGACTGCTCCCGCGACACCCGCGTCCGGCCTCCCCCGTACGAAGTGCCCTGTGCACGAAATGAGCTATGCACGAAATGAGCTCTGTGCGAAATGAGTTCTGTGCGAAATGAGTTCTGCGGCAGCTAGCCGCGGGCCTTTCGGCGGGCGAGGATGATCGCGGCCGTCCCACCGCCGAGCAGCAGCAGTCCGACGATGATCGGCAGGGTGGCATTGGCCCCCGTTGCCGCGAGCTCCGCAGGGTCGCCCGCAACCGCGGTCGTCGCCGCGACCGTGATGGTCACCGTCGAGGTGACCGGCGGCGCCGCGAGGCGGGCGAGGTCGACCTGGAGGTACTCGCCGTCGTCCTGCGTGCCGTCGGCCAGGATCTTCGGGTCGAGAACGTAGGGGTTCGCCGAGCCGGCGACGATGCCCTTCACCCCGAAGTCGCTGTCATTCGAGATCATCAGTTTCGTGCCGCCGTCGATCGGGTAGATGCCCTCGATCTTGTCGTGACCGAAGAACGTGCCGGCCGGGTCGAGCTTCGCGAGCGCCGCGCTCAGGTCGAGCTTCAGCGTCTTGGTCACCGGGGTGATGCCGGCAGTGATGAGCGTGCTCCGCGCCGCTACGGTCGAGAGCGCGGCGCCCTGAGCCGTAGCGAGCTTCTCGATCGTGCTGCCCGCGATGAGGAGCCCACCCGCGGCACCGTCGTACGTCGCGCCGGGGACGGTCGAGAGCGGGCCGACATCCGTCGCACCGGTGAGGTCGATCGAGTAGATCATCTTCGAGTTCGCTGCCGGCGGCAGGTTGCCGTCGCGCTCGTCGACGAGGAACTCGGTGTTCGAGACAGCGGTGATCTCGCTCGAGGCGATGCCCTTCGTTCCGGGATCGGAGAGCTGGTAGATGTACTCGTGCAGCTCGCCGGTCGCGAGCGTCACGGTGACGATGCGTGTCGCAGTGACCGTCTTGGCGTTGATGCCCGCCAGGTCGGTCTGGTTGATGGCGCTCTGCATGAGTCCGACGAGCGTGCTGCCGTCCGGGGTGAGGGTGAGACCCTCCATGCCCTGGTTGGGGGTGCGCTTCTTCAGTTCGGCGGGCAGGGTGCCGTCGAACGGCGAGTACCCGCCGATCTTCGTGCCGCTCGCATCGAAGTGCCAGATGTACGGGCCGTATTCGTCCGAGACGAAGAAGGTGCCGTCGGCCATCGCGACCAGGCCCTCCGAGTCGAAACCGTTCGCCGACGCGGGAAGCACGGTGCCGTTCAGGTCGACGATGGTCTCGCCGGTCGAGGCCTCGGTGTTCACCTGGCCGTTCAGCGGCGTGCCGTCTGCAGCCTTCAGCGGGATGCTGCGCACGAGGTCTGCGCGCCCGTCGACGAGCGCGAACTCGCCGATGGCGGGGGTGAAGCTCGGGATGGCCTCCACCTTCTGCTTGCTCACGCCGTCGACGTTCGGGCCGCGGTCGGTCAGTCCGTAGACGTGGCCGGCGACACCCGGAACCGGGACGACGGATGACCCGTAGCCGCTGCCCGAGATCGGCACACCGTTGAACGAGCCCAGGGCCGGTAGATGGGTCTTGTAGAGCCTGACGGCGTCGGAGCTGGAGACGGTGAAGGAGTCTTGACCGACGAAGCCGGGTTTCGGGGTGTAGGTGAAAGTACCGTCGGGGCCGATCGTCACGGCGCCGTTGCTCGGGGCGCTGTGCCCCACGACCGCCCTCGTGTATCCGGCGGTGCTGCCCAAGGCGTTTCCGCTCACGGCGCTGCCGGGGCTCGTGCTGAAGCTCGTCGGACCCGCCGCGGTCGCGGTGAGCGCCGGTGCGACACAGAGGATGCCCACCAGGGTGGCGACGGCGGCGATCGGCAGGGCGCGTGAAGACTTCGGCATCGTTCTCCTCGAACGTCGGGTGACACGACGTCGAATCGAACCGAACCGCGTCGCAGAGCGCTCCGACCGTAGGGAAAGCGGATGGACGGAAACCGAGGAGCGGGTTAACGCAGTGTGACGCCCTTCGACACTCTCAGGGACCGTACGGCTCGTGAGCGTGCCGAAGGCGAGTTACCTGCGCTTGGTGAAGCGGATCGGGTCGTCGAGGAACGGCTCCCAGGCTGCACGCTCGTAGTCGCGGATGCGCCGGGGCCGCATCGTCTCGCGGTCGACCAGCACCAGCGTCGTCGCCGCCTTGGTGAACAGCAGGGCAGGCTCGCTGCCGGCCGGCGACCACACCTCGTAGCAGATCTCGAAACTCGCGCCCCCGAGTTGGGCGATCCAGATCTGGATGTCCAGCGGCTGGCGCATGTACGGGATCGGCAGCAGGTACTCGACCTCCTGGCGCGCGATCAGGCTCAGCGTGTCGGCGCCGGGACTCGCGTCGAGCACCGCGGTCGACGCACCGGCCAAGCGGATGTCCGGCTCGTCGGTGCCCACGGCATCCGTCCAGAACGCTTCGATACGCGCCTCTTCGAGAAGGCGCAGCATGTCGGCGTTGTTGACGTGCCCGTACCCGTCGAGGTCTGCCCAGCGAAGTCGGGTGGGCACGTGCAACCGTGCCATCGACTAGTCCCGGGTCAGCTTGCGGTAAGCGGAACGGTTCGGCTTCGCCGCATCCGGTCCGAGGCGCTTGATCTTGTCTTCCTCGTAGGCCTCGAAGTTTCCCTCGTACCAGTGCCAGTAACCGGGCTTCTCGGCCGTTCCTTCGTAGGCCAGGATGTGCGTGGCGATGCGGTCGAGGAACCACCGATCGTGAGTGATGACCACAGCACAGCCGGGGAACTCGAGCAGCGCGTTCTCGAGGCTGCCGAGGGTCTCGACGTCCAGGTCGTTGGTGGGCTCGTCGAGCAGGAGGAGGTTGCCGCCCTGCTTGAGCGTCAGCGCGAGGTTCAGGCGGTTGCGCTCACCACCGGAGAGCACACCGGCCTTCTTCTGCTGGTCGGGACCCTTGAAGCCGAACTGCGAGACATAGCCGCGCGAGGGGATCTCGGTCTTGCCGACCTGGATGTAGTCCTGCCCGTCGGAGACGACCTCCCACAGGGTCTTCTGCGGGTCGATGCCGCCGCGGTCCTGGTCGACGTAGGAGATGTCGACCGTCTCGCCGATCTTCAGGTCACCGCCGTCGAGCTTCTCGAAACCGGTGATGGTCTTGAACAGCGTCGACTTACCGACACCGTTCGGGCCGATCACGCCGACGATGCCGTTGCGCGGCAGCGTGAAGGAGAGGCCGTCGATGAGCACACGCCCGTCGAAGCCCTTCTCGAGCTTCTTGGCGTCGATGACCTGGGATCCGAGGCGAGGACCGACGGGGATGACCAGCTCCTCGAAATCGAGCTTCCTGGTCTTCTCCGCCTCGTTGACCATCTCCTCGTAGCGGGCCAGGCGCGCCTTCGACTTCACCTGGCGGCCCTTGGCGTTGCTGCGCACCCATTCGAGTTCAGAGGAGAGACGCTTCGCGAGCTTGGCGTCCTTCTTGCCCTGCACTTCGAGGCGGGCGCCCTTCTTCTCGAGGTAGGTCGAGTAGTTGCCCTCGTACGGGTAGAGGTGCCCGCGGTCGACCTCGGCGATCCACTCCGCGACGTGGTCGAGGAAGTACCGGTCGTGGGTCACGGCGAGCACGGCGCCGGGGTACTTGGCGAGATGCTGCTCGAGCCACAACACGCTCTCCGCGTCGAGGTGGTTGGTGGGCTCGTCCAGGAGC
>JBEVGK010000129.1:0-3999 GCA_040511795.1 Lacisediminihabitans sp.
GGGCGCCGACTCCCCATAAGGTGTCGACGCCCCGCACTGAGTAGAGCTAGATGCTGAACCTGGTTCGGACTACTTTACTTCGTCCAGTCCCAGACGTTCCACACGATGCCCGTCTGGCCACCGAAGTAGCCGATTCCCTTCACCTTCGCGTTGGTGGCGAAGATACCCGGGAGCTGGAACAGCGGCAGGCCGTAGGTGTCGGCAAAGGCGATCTTGTCGATGTCCTGCTTCTGCTTCATCAGGTCGCTCTCATCGAGGGTGACCTGCGACTTCACGGCCAGGTCGCTTGCTTCCTGGTTGTCGAACTTGTTGTAGTTACCCGGGTTGTCGATCTGGAACAGCTGCGGGATGGCGCCGTTACCAACACCCGGGTTGATCCAACCGAAGACCGAAGCGTCGTAGTCGCCACCGGAGAGCAGGCTGCTCCAGTCGGGCGATCCGCCGTCGGTCACGGTGAACCCGGCCTTCGCCGCCGAGGCCTGGATGGCCTGGAAGGTGTCGACACGGTTCGGGTTGTTGGTGTTGTACAGGATCTTCACCGTCGGGGTCTTACCCGCGAGGAGGGTCTTCGCCTTCTCGATGTCGACCTTGCTGTACGCGTCGGAGCCGTTCTGAGCGACCGACTCGTCGTAGCCCTCCTGCTGCGGGAGGAACAGCTGCGAGTTGAGCACCTTCGCGTCGGCGTTGATCGGGGTGACGATCGCCTTCAGGATGTCCTCACGCGGCACGGTCAGCAGGAATGCCTCGCGCACGGTCGGGTCCTTGAACACGCCGCTCGGCGATGCGAAGTTGAGGTCGAGGTGGTCGTACGCCACCTGGTTGCCCTCGATCACCTTGGCGCCGTTTGCAGCCTTGAGGGCCTTGACGGTGTCAGCGGATGCCTGCGGCTGGATCGCGTCGACCTCGCCGTTCTGGAGAGCGGTGACCTGAGCGTTCGCGTCACCGATGAAGCGCATGATGAGCTTGTCGAACTTGACCTCGTGCTTGCCCTTGTACTCCGGGTTCTTGACGAAGGTCATCGACTGCTTCGGGGTCCAGGCGGAGACCATGAGCGGTCCACCCGAGACGAGCAGGTTCTTGTCCTTCGGCAGCGCGGTGGCGTCGTAGCCGGTGTTGATGACCTTGCCGATCTTCACCAGGGTCTCGTTGGCCGGAGCCGGAGCCTTCGCGTCGCCCTTCGGGGTGTCCTTGATGGCCTTGACGAAGTCCGCGACGGAAACACCGGCGACCTTGGCCACCGAGTGGATCGGGAAGCTGATCGGGCTCACGATGTTCCAGTCGACGTAGGGGACGTCGTAGCTGAAGGTGATCGAACGGTTGCTGTCACCGACGGTCGGGAGATCGGTCGAGAAGACGCAGCCGCCAGCGGTCGCGAAGTACTGCGTGCCGCTGGTGACGTTGCCGTCGTCGTCGGTGGTCGCGCTCTCGTAGTAGCAGGACTGGATCGCCCAGCCGAGCAGGGGGTCATCCGCGGTCATGGCCTTGCCATCAGACCACTTGGCGTCCTTGTTCAAGGTGTACTTGACCTTCAGCGGGTCGTCGCTGAGCTTCTTGTACGTGCCGAGATCGGTGTTCGGGAGCACGTCGAACTTCTGGTTCAGCGTGTAGAACTGGGGCTGCGTGAGGTACGCCACTTCACCGTTGGTGTCGAGGTTGCCCTGCGGGGTGTTGCTGTTGAACGAGGTGACCTCGTTGACCTGCGCGATGGTGATGTTCTTGCTTGTCGATTCGGTGCCACCGCCAGTGGTGGTGCAGCCCGCGAGCGCGATCGCTGCGACGCCGGCAACGGCGACCGCGGCGACGGCATTGCGCGCCAGTCTTCCTCTGATCTTCAATTTTCCTCCTGTGCAAGATGAGCAAACGGCAGCACGATTCCTAGCGTGCTGTCGCGCTAGATACATGAACCATAAGTAGGCGACTCCCCAGTCACCAAACTGAAGCGTTAAAAGTTACACAGTGGTAACAGGGGGAAAGAATTCACGCTCGACCCAGCGAAATACGTCGACAATTCGGGCGTTTTTGCACGAAACGTGCGCGTCGAAGCGAAAGGATGCCGCAAACGGTCTTGAGGGCTGCCGTAGCATCAACTCGTGCCAGCAGCGATCCCGGCGCGGACCGGCCCCATTCCGCCTCTGCCAACTGCAGCGCCGTCGCGCGGGCGAATCATTGCGGAGATCCTCATCGTGCTCGGTCTGTCCCTCGGGGCATCGGCCGTGTACTCGATCGTCTCGCTGCTCAATAGTCTCACGCGGGCCACTCCCCTCTCGTCTCAGACCGCGACACTCAACGGATCACTGAGCTCACGGCCGGTCTTCGACCTGATCTACCAGTTCCTCGCGATCTTCTTCGACCTGGTCCCGGTGGCGCTGGTCGCCTTCCTGCTCTGGAACACCGCGCGACCGCATCTCTCCCGGCTGGGACTCGACCTCCGGCGACCCGGCCGCGACATCCTGATCGGTGTGGGGCTGGCTTTGCTCGTCGGCATCCCCGGTATCGGCGTCTATATCGCCAGTCGTGCGTTGGGGATCGGGCTCACCGTCTCCGCCTCGCCGCTCGACACGTACTGGTGGTCGATCCCGATCCTGGTGCTCTCCGCACTGCGGGCGGCCCTCCAGGAGGAGGTGATCGTCGTCGGCTATCTCTTCGCCCGACTGCGCGACCTCGGCTGGAAGACCTGGCCGATCATCCTCACCGCGGCGGCGCTCCGTGGGAGCTACCACCTGTACCAGGGCTTCGGCGCGTTCCTCGGCAACTTCGCGCTTGGCATCATCTTCGGCTGGATGTACACCCGCTTCGGCCGCCTGTTGCCGCTGATCGTCGCGCACTTCATCATCGATACGGCCGTCTTCGTCGGTTATCCATGGGCCGCGGCGACGTTCCCTGCGCTCATCGGCGGGTAGCCGCGCCCACGATCGCCGTCCGCCAATTCAGGTCAGATCAGGGTCGCGGGCCAATAGTCGCCTGGACACGGCACCGGGCCTGAATTGCTCGAAATGGCGGCGAGAACTCGGTCTCCACCGGTGCTCTCCCGCGCGAACAAGTCGCAGGATGACCGCCTCGCACGCATCCCAGTCAGACATGACCTGGCCGAAGCTCAAGCGCAGCACTCGGTACCCGCGTCGAGCCAACTCGAGGTCTCGGCGCCGGTCGTTCGCGAACGCCTCCGGTCCGGAATGGAATTCGCCGCCGTCCAGCTCGATCACCACCCTGTCCCCGACCACCACGTCGACGGCTCCGACCCCCTCGATCGTCACCTGGGTGCGAACTCGTAGACCACGGGCGGCGAGAGCGAGTCGACACATCGTCTCGAGTCCGGATTGGCTCGACCCGTCCACCTTCCGCTGCACATCACGGAAGCGCTCCGGGAGGGCGAGAAACAGCTCCGCCACTCCGGCCGAGTCGATCGCCCTTCTGTTGAGCGCCGAATCCAGCGTCACGACCGCGCTCACCGTGGGCTGGCAGCGGACCAGATGTGCAAGCGCGCTGTGGATGCTGTCGCGTGTTGCACCGGGATTGGGGGGCCGCAGTCGGTGACCCCAGTGGCGCACTACAGCGGCATTTCCCGCGACGAGAGGCACCCCGGCATCCGGCTCTCGCGACCGCGACGCGTTACCTGGCGTGCATACGTGCAGTCGCACATCGGGGACGGTCCACAGCCCGATCGCGCGGGCCAATGAGACGCACGTCAGCACCCCGCCGACGCGCACGGCGCGGACTTCCTCGCGATCGGCAACCGGGCTCGCGTACCACCCCTTCCTCACCCGGATCAACCGCCCCGATGCCACCTGCTTCGCGAGCTCGTAGTCGCTGGAGAGCAGTTGAGCACGATGCCAGATCCCGTCCATCCATCGATGGTGGCCGCCCGGATGAGCGGAAAGTCCAGCAGGATCCGCCGCCGGGCAGACTCCGCGTTGCCGCGTTGGTGTGAGGGAGAGGACGGCGCACGGGAGTGACTTAACGAACTCAGGTCAGACCGGGTGGCCGACGGGATATCCCGTC
>JBEVGK010000130.1:0-6751 GCA_040511795.1 Lacisediminihabitans sp.
TGGCCCCTTTTGCGGTGGACTCAGCGGCGCCTGCTGCGACCCGTCGCGAGCTCGGGCACGGCATCGGCCTGATTGCGCAGCCCGATGACCCCGTAGTCCCAGCCCTTGTCGCGGCGGTAGACGACGCTCGGCCGGTCGGTCTCGGCGTCGATGAACAGGTAGAAGTCGTGTCCCACGAGCTCCATGTAGTACAGCGCGTCGTCGACGGTCATCGGCAGGGCGTCGAAGACCTTCTTGCGGATGACGACCGGGCTCCAGTCCTCACCCTCGTCGGCCGGCGCGGAGGTGTCGATCACGTCGATCGCACCCGTGCGCACCTTCTCCATCACCTCCACGGAGGCCGGACGGATGTCGGCGAAGCCGCCCGCTGTGGCTGCTTCGCGCAGCGACACCGGGCGATGCTGACCGCGATGCACTTTCTGTCGATCCTTGGCTTTCCGCAACCGTGCCATCAACTTGTCGAGCGCCAGATCGAGGGCGACGTACTTGTCAGAACCCGAGGCTTCCGCACGCACGAGCGGGCCAGAACCGATCAACGTCAGCTCGACCCGGTCATCGCCGGTCGACCCGATCTTCTCGTTGTGACGGGTGACCTTCACCTCGAAGGCGAACACCTTCTCGTCGGCGAGGTGGGCGATCTTCTCGGCCTTCTCCGTCGCGTACGAACGGAATCGGTCAGTGATCCCTAGGCCCAGACCGTTGATGGAAATGTCCATGTGCGTCCTCCTAGATCCTTCTGTTGCGCGACCCGCCCAGGTGGACCCAGGCGAATGTTCCGCGCCTCTTTCGAATCACCGTAGACCTGTCCGCCGGGTGCTGTCACGGCTTTCGCTGGGAAGGTCCGCAGATTGCGGAAAGAGTCGCGGCGTGGCGGCCAGCGTGGCAGCGCCGACCACCTCCGCGCCGGCCGCACGCAGCGCGCGGGCCGCCTCGCTCAGGCTGGCGCCGGTGGTGACGACGTCGTCGACCAGCAACAGACGGCGGCCGCGGATGTCGCGGCTCGCCACCAGCGAACCTGCGAGATTCTCAGCGCGCGCCGCCCTACTCAAGGTCTTCTGGGCCGCCCTCTGGTGCGTCTGTCGCAGCGCCTCCAGCGGGCGGCCGAGTCCCGCCCTCCGCAGCAGCAGGCGGGCGGGGTCGTACCCCCGCCGCCGGTACGCGGCGCGCCCGACCGGCAGTGCGACGAGCTCGCAGCGGCCTTGCAGTGCCGCGCCGACGGCGGCTCGGAGGGGCGCGGCGAGCGCACGGGCGACATCCGTTCTCCCCTGTTCCTTGTAGGCGAGCACGATCTCGCGCACCACGCCGTCGTAGCGGAGCGCCGATATGACCGGGGTGCCGTCCGCAAGCGTCTGGTGGATGGGTCGCGTGCTGAGTTCTGCTCGACAGCGGTCGCAGAGCGCGCGGTCGTCGGCACCGCAGCCCGCGCAGTCGACCGGGGCGAGCACGGCTGCCGCGTCCAGCAGCACCGACCGGAGCAGCGCGGTCACGGGCGGGTCGGACATCTGTTCAGCGTGGCCCCGAAGCACCGCCGCTCGGCACCGATCGGACGGATCTGTGGATAGCCCGTCTGGGGATACTCTGCGTCGATTCGACCGGGCTCAGCCGGAGATGCCGCGCTGGGTCGCGATGAAGCCGACCCGCGCCTTGGTGCTCTGCCAGCTGCTGCCGGGGTAGGAGTACAGCAGTCCGTCGTCGGAGAGCACGCGCAATCCGTCCAGGCCGTTTCCGCCCACGATCGAGCGTGACTCGACCAGCGATGCCAGGTCTGTGCGCTGCCCGCCGATGGCGAAGGTGACGACCTGCGACTGCGTTCCCGAGGTCACGAGGGTCGCGACCGTCAGCTCGTCGACCCAGGTCACCGCCTCGGCATCGCCGCCGGTGAATGGCACGTCGAGGATCGATGGGCCGATTCCGACCGGCACCCGCTTCGAGTCGCGCAGGATGGCCGCAACCAGAAGCCGGGGGCCGGTGCCGGTGGCGAGCAGGAAGGCGATCCTCGCGCCGTCCCGGGAGATCTGCAGGCTGGCGACGGTGGCGTCGGCGGGGAGCGAGGGTGCCACCGGATTCTGTTTGCCGGAGGGGTCGGTCGCCATGATGGCGTTCGGCTGATCGCTCGGCACGGTCCAGACGAAACCGTCCTGGTCGAGCGCCGGGGCGATCAGGTTGGGTCTAGTGTCGAGCAGCTTCGCGGGCGCGGCCGACTTGGAGACCAGGGACACTCCGGCCGCGCCGAGCACCGCCACGTCGTCGCCGTCGGAGGACATCGTCGCCGCGGTCGGATCGAGCGCGACGACCCGGCTGCTCTGCGGCACCGGCGCCACCTTGCCGTTGGCGTAGAAGCCGAACTGATTGCGCCAGAACACCAGCGCCTGCCCGTCGACCTTCGGGTCGGGCTGCGGCCCGGTGGAGCCGAGATCGGAGATCGCCAGCGGAGCGCCGTCGACGGAGATCTCCACCCGGGAGATGCTCGCCACGCTCCGCAGGCTGTCGGTGAGCTGCAACAGCATCAGCTGCTGTTGCGGCCCCGACGCGGTGCTCGCCTGCTTGGTGAGATCCACCCGGGCGATACCGGCATCGACGGTGACGAGGCTTCCCGAGTCGGAGAGCTGGGTCCCGTCGGGGAAATAGGTGCGCACCGCCCCCTCCAGCCACTGCGGCGGACCGTTCAGCAGGGCCGAGACGATGCGGGTCGGTGCAGTGCCGAGGGCGAACCAGCGCAGGTCGGGAACGAGGTTGCGTCCGGTGGGATCGAGGAAGTAGATCGGGTGCTTGATGAACACCCGCTGGAAGGTCTGGTCAGACAGCACGATCCCGTTCGGGGCCGAGCTGATCCGCCACTGCTTGCCCTCCTTCACGAATCCGAAGTTCAGCGACACCGGAGCGGAGGCCTGCTTGAACGTGCCGACCGCGTCCACCGTGGCGCTGGTGTTGAAGGCATAGCTGATGGTGCCGTCCGCCTGCTGCACGTAGCGCGGAGCGCCGGAGCGCACCTGCACGCTCTGCTGCGGCTGCCATTTGTCGGCGAAGGCGGCGGAGAGGTATTGCTTCGCCACGCTGTAGCCACCGGTCGACGACTGGAAGGCGGCGACGAAGCCCTTCACGATGTCGAGCTGGCTCGCGCCCTTCTCCGGGCCCTCCGGGTTGACCTCGAAGCTGGTGCCGCCGGTACCGGCGGCGATCGGGAGCCCCTGGTCGACGGGACCGGAGGAGGGGATGCTCACGCAGCCGGTGAGCACGGTGGCGATGGCGACGACCACCGCGACGACCGCAACGCGGCGCCGCCGGCGGCCAGAGAGCGGTCGGTGGTCAGAAAGACTGCGGCGGTCAGACATCCGTGCTCCCCTCGAGCTCTTCTGTCGCGGGCTCGAGTTCGAGCGGTGAGGTCAGGATCGGGCGCCCACGCTCCCGCGGCAGGGTGAGCCGGAAGCAGGTGCCCTTCTCCGGCTGCGACCACACCTCGAGCCAGCCCTCGTGCACCGTTGCGTCCTCGAGCGAGATGGCGAGGCCGAGGCCCGTGCCCCCGATGGTGCGTTGGCGCGACGGGTCGGCGCGCCAGAACCGGTCGAACACCCGGGATGCCTCGAGCGGGGTCATCCCTATGCCGTGGTCGCGGACGGAGATCGCGATCGCCGTCTCGTTGCTGTCGATGGACACCACGATCGGCTTGCCCTCGCCGTGTTCGACGGCGTTGCCGATCAGGTTGCGCAGAATGCGACGGATACGCCGCGCGTCGACCTCGGCCTCGAAATAGCCGCCGGGCGCCAGCACGGTGAGGGTCGATCCGCGGCCATCGGCGAGCGGCGTCATGGTGTCGACGGCCTCCTCTGCGAGCCGCACCAGGTTGGTGGGTTCGAACTCCAGCTCGACGGCGCCCGCGTCGTAGCGGCTCACCTCGAGCAGGTCGGCGAGGAGCACCTCGAAGCGTTCCACCTGGGTGTGCAGCAGCTCGGCCGTGCGGGCCGTCGCCGGCGCGAACGACTCCCGCTGGTCGTAGAGCACGTCACCGGCGAGGCGGATGGTGGTGAGCGGGGTGCGCAGCTCGTGCGAGACGTCGGACACGAAGCGTTGCTGCAGCCGGGAGAGCTCCGCGAGCTTGACGATCTGTTGCTGCAGACTGTCGGCCATGCCGTTGAACGACCGGGCCAGGGTGGCGATCACATCGTCACCGCGCTCCGGGATGCGCTCCTCCAGCTGGCCCGCGGCGAGCTTCTCGCTGGTCTCGGCGGCGGTACGGATCGGGCCGACCACGAGGCGCACCACCACCCAGGTGACCATCGCGATGAGCACGATCAGCGCGAGCCCGCCGAGCAGCATGGTCTGCAGCACGAAGCCCAGCGTGTTCTGTTCGTCTTTGAGCGAATAGACCAGGTACAGCTCGTAGTAGCCGGCCGACTGGACCGTCACCCGCGAGCCGACCACGATGCCGGGCGAGCCGTCGGGAAGGGACACCGACTGGTACTGCACGTGGCTGGGATCCGCGGTCACCCGATCGCGGAGCGCCTGGCTCACCACGTCGGGAAAGTTGCTGGTGCTGGTCGACTGCATGATCTGCGGGGTCGACTGACCGGGCGTGCGCAGGATCTCCAGCGCGGTGTTGCCCGGGTTCGAGGTGGAACTGAGGATCTTCTGCTGCGCGGTGATGCTGAGGGTGTCGAGTTCGACCGTCGGCCCGGCATCGCCGCTGGTCGGGATGGCCGAGTCGAAGACATCCTGGGCCAGATTGTGGGCGCTGCGGGCGTCATCCTGCACCTGCTGGCTCTTGGCCGCGAACAGCTGATTGCCGATGCTGACCGAGATGTAGCTGCCGATGGCCAGCACCGCGACGCCGGACAGGACGATGGTGATGACCACCGTGCGGAACTGCAGCGACGTGCGCCAGAGTCGGAGCACGCGGCCGGGGTATGTTCGCCAGGCGAGGGGCTTCATGGGCGAGAGGTCAGCTGGAACCCGCGCGATAGCCGACGCCCCGCACGGTCATGACGATGCGCGGGTTGTCGGGGTCTTCCTCGACCTTGGCGCGCAGCCGCTGCACGTGAACGTTGACCAGGCGTGTGTCGGCCTTGTAGTGGTAGCCCCACACCTGCTCGAGAAGCATCTCGCGGGTGAACACCTGTTGCGGCTTGAGCGCGAGGGCGAGCAGCAGTTCGAACTCGAGCGGCGTGAGGTTGATCTTCGTGTCACCGCGGCGCACCTCGTGGCCGGCCACGTCGAGCTGCAGATCTCCGACCTGCAGCGTGTTGGTGGCGCCGGTGGGTGTCGGTCGCAGGCGCGTGCGGATGCGTGCAACCAGCTCCTTGGGGTTGAAGGGCTTGACGACGTAGTCGTCGGCTCCGCTCTCCAGGCCCCGCACCACATCCGCCGAGTCGGACTTGGCGGTGAGCATGATGATCGGCACGCCCGACTCCGCGCGGATCTCGGCACAGACCTCGATGCCGTCCTTGTTCGGCAGCATGAGGTCGAGCAGCACCAGATCGGGTCGAGTCTCCCGGAAGACGCCGAGCGCCGCCCCACCGTCCGCGCTGAAGAACGGCTCGAACCCCTCCGAGCGCAGAACGATTCCGATCATCTCCGCGAGGGCGGTGTCATCATCGACAACGAGAATGCGTGCGGTCATCGTCCCAACTTGGCTCGGTAGGCAGCCATGGCGGCTGGCGGGTTTCGCATAACAGTAGTCGAGTGTGGAAGCATAATCGTGAGGCCAAGGGGGCGGTTGTGAGCGAAGGTCAGAACGGCGCGGATAACCAGCAGTGGAGGGCACCGGATGCCGCGGCTCCCGTTCCCCCACCCGCCCCGGTAGATCCGTCCGCTCCGACCGCGCCGCCGCCCGCGGGATACACCTACCTCCCGCCCGCCCCCGTCGCGCCGACCGCAGCCGCCAGCGGCGCCCCTGGGTGGACTCCCCCGCCGAGGCCCGGGCTGATCCCGCTGCGCCCGCTCACTCTCGGCGACATCCTGGGAGGTTCGTTCCGAGTGCTCCGCCGCAACCCGCGCGCGACCTTCGGCGTCTCACTGGTGCTGCAGGCGATCGTCACCGTCGTCACCATCGTCGTCGTCGGGTTGGTCACCTGGTCGGTGCTGTCCCGCGTCGATTTCAGCACCGCGGAGGACGCGGAGACGATTGCGAACGGGGCACCGTTCCTGATCGGGCTCTCGGCGCTCGTGCCGGTCGCACTCTCCGTCGTGGTCGGAGCGCTCCTGCAGGGAATCGTCGTGCTCGAGGTCTCCCGCGCTGCGCTCGGGGAGAAGCAGAACGCCGGGCAGTTGTTCCGCCGGTTCCGCGGGCGCATCGGAGCCCTCATCGGCTGGAGCGCCATCGTCACCGGCGCGGTGCTCGTGGCCGTCGGCATCCTGGTCGGCCTCATCGTGCTCTTCGTCGCCACCCTCGGCACCGCGGGGATCGTGCTCGCCGTGCTGCTCGGTCTGCTCGGGCTGGCCGGCGGTGCGGTGCTCTACTTCTGGTTGGGAACCAAGCTGTCTCTGGTGCCGAGCGCGATCGTGCTCGAGCGGCTCGGCATCCGCGCGGCGGTGCGCCGCTCCTGGGCCCTCACCCGCGGCTTCTTCTGGCGCACGCTCGGCATTGAGCTGCTGGTCGCGGTAATCCTCAACGTCGCGACACAGATCGCATCGGTGCCACTGAGCTTCCTCAGCCCACTCATCACGGGCCTCATCGACCCGAACGGGCAGAACGGACCGACCGTGATTGCGATCACGATCGGCATCGGTGTGCTCGGTCTCGCCCTGACGCTGGTGG